>DASZRI010000213.1:0-14664 GCA_035549215.1 Gemmatimonadaceae bacterium
AGGTTGCGCTCGAAGTAGCGTCGCGCGTGGAACGGGAAGGAATGCCGCGTCCCCACGCGATGCACGCGGATGCCGTCGAGCACGGCGTGCGCCGGCGCGCCGGGCCACCCGCCGCACAGCATCGCGACCTCGTGCCCGCGCGCCGCCAGCCGGCCGAAGATCTCGTGCAAATGGATCTCCGCCCCGCCGGCCTGCGGGTTCTCCCGATCCTGCCAATTGACCAGGAGCAGCCGCACTACAGGCGACCCATCCGGCGCGCGAGGGCGTCCAGCACGCCGTTCACGAACCGCGCGCTCTGCTCGCTGCCGTAGCGCTCGGCCAGTCGGATGCCTTCCTGCAGCACGACGCGCGGCGGCGTCTCGCCCAGCCGCAATTCGGCGGTGGCAAGGCGCAGCACGCAGCGCTCGATCACGCCCAGGCGCTCGAGGCGCCAGTTCGCCGTCACGTCCGTGATCTCATCGTCGATCTCGGCCTGGTGCTGCTTCACCTCGCGCACGAGCCGCCCCGCGAGCTGGCGCTCGTCCGGCGCGATGCCGAGGTCGTCCCAGATCACCGTGGCCACGCGCGCGAGGTCGGGCTCGCCGCGCAGGTCCCACGCGTACAACGCCTGGAGGGCGCGCGAACGCGCGCGCGACTCAATCCGCATCCGTCGCGTCCAGGCGCTCGAAGAGGTCGGCCATCTCGAGCGCGGCGAGCGCCGCGTCCCAGCCCTTGTTGCCGTGAGCGCCGCCGGCGCGCGCCTCGGCCTGCTCCATCGTGTCGCACGTGAGCAGCCCGAAGCCCACCGGAATGTCGAACTCGGCAGAGGCCTGCGCGAGCCCGCGCGATGCCTCGCCCGCGACGTAATCGAAGTGCGGGGTGTCGCCACGGATCACCGCACCCACGGTGACGATGGCGTCGTACCGCTCGGTCGCGAGCGCGCGGCGCGCCGCCGCGGGCAGCTCCCACGCTCCCGGCACCCAGATGATGTCGATGTCGTCCGCGGCGACGCCGTGGCGCACCAGCGCATCCATGGCGCCGTCGGCCAGCCGGCTCGTGATCGACTCGTTGAAGCGGCTCGCCACGACCGCGACGCGGCGGGCGTGGCCCTCGGGACTTCCGGTGAATTCCGCCATTTACGATGCGAGCAGGTGGCCGAGCTTGTCGCGCTTGGTGCGCATGTATCCGACGTTCTCCGCGTTGGCCGGCTGCACGATCGGCACGCGCTCGTTGATGTGCAGGCCATAGCCCTCCAGCCCGACCATCTTGCGCGGGTTGTTCGTGATCGGCCGGATGGACGTGAGCCCGAGGTCGAGCAGGATCTGCGCGCCGATGCCGTAGTTGCGCAGGTCCGGCTTGAAGCCGAGGCGCTCGTTCGCCTCGACGGTGTCCGCGCCGGAATCCTGCAGCTCGTAGGCCTTGAGCTTGTTCAGCAGCCCGATGCCGCGCCCTTCCTGGTCCAGGTAGACGATGACGCCGCGGCCCTCCTGCGCGATCATCTGCATGGCCGTCTCGAGCTGCCACCCGCAGTCGCAGCGCATGGAGTGGAAGACATCGCCCGTGAGGCACTTGGAGTGCATGCGGACGAGCACGTTGTCGCCGTCGGCCAGGTCGCCGTACACGAGCGCGACGTGCTCGGCCTGGTCCACGTCGTTCCGGTAGCCGACGATGCGCCACTGGCCGAACTCGGTCGGCAGGCGCGCCTCGGCCACGCGATGCACCAGCCGCTCCGTCTTGAGCCGGTGCGCGACGAGCTGCGCCACGGTGATGAACGTGAGCCCATGCTCGTCGGCGAAGCGCTCGAGCGCGGGACGCCGAGCCGACGAGCCATCCTCGTTCAGGATCTCGCAGATCACGCCCGCCGGGGTGAGCCCGGCCAGGCGCGCGAGGTCCACCGCGGCCTCCGTGTGCCCGACGCGCTGCAGGACGCCGCCGTCGCGCGCGCGCAGCGGGAAGATGTGCCCGCCGTGGCGCAGGTCCGCCGGCACCGTGGCGGGATCCACCGCCACGCGCACGGTCGTCGCGCGGTCCTGCGCGCTGATGCCCGTCGTCACGCCGAACCGCCGGCTGGCATCCACGCTGACCGTGTACGCCGTGCGGTAGTCGTCCAGGTTCGTCTCGGCCATCGGCGCGAGGTCGAGCTGCTGCACGCGCTCGGAGGTGAGCGCCAGGCAGACCAGGCCGCCGGCCTTCTTGATCATGAAGTTGACCATGTCCGGCGTCACCAGCGACGCCGCACAGATGAGGTCTCCCTCGTTCTCGCGATCCTCGTCATCCGCGACAATCACGAACTTGCCGTTGCGGATGTCCTCGATCGCCTGTTCCACCGTGCCAAAGGTCATAGGGCCTGCGCCCGCCAGGGCGCCACCATTCGCTGCACGTACTTGCCGATCACGTCCGCCTCCACGTGAACCGCATCGCCCTCGCGCAGCGCGCCGAGGGTGGTGTGGCGGCGGGTGTATTCAATCAACGATACCTGCACAATGTCCGGAGCCGGCAAATCGTTCACGGTGAGGCTCACACCGTCCACGGTGAGCGACCCGTGCATCACCATAAGCTCCCCCAGCCCCGCGGGCAGGGCAAGGTCGTGGCACCACGCGTCGCCCTGCTGCCGCGAGGCGGCGACGCGAGCGACGCCGTCCACGTGGCCGAGCACCATGTGCCCGCCCAGCCGCTGGTCGAGCCGCATCGCGCGCTCCAGGTTGACGCGCCGTCCCTCGCGCCATTCACCGATCGCCGTGCGCCCCAGCGTTGTCACGACCGCGCCGACGGTGAACCAGCCGGCGCCATGCTCGCGCACGGTGAGGCACGCGCCGTTGACGGCAATGCTCTCCCCGTCCTGGAGCGCGGCGTAGCCGCAACGGATGCGGAACTCGCGCCCCGCATCGGTCTCGGCAACCTGCTCGATGGTCCCGACGTCGTCCACCAACCCGGTAAACACTAGGTCGCGCTCAGTGCGTAAGTCGTCATGACGTCGTCGCCGAATACGCGGCGCTCGACGACCGGCAACCGCTGCAGGTGCGCGGGGTCCGCGGACGGCGCAAAGGCGAATGCCGCAAGGGCCCCCGGCCCCAGCAGGACCGGCGCCTGAAAGATAATCATCCGGTCCACCAGGGACGCCGTCAGGAAGCTCCCGGCGAGCCGGGCGCCCCCCTCGAGGAGCAGCGAGCGGACGCCGGCGGCCCGCAGCGCCCGCAGGCCATCAGCGAGACCGTCGGCCTCGAGGACGCGCACGCCCTGCGCCTCCAGGGCCGCCCGGCGCGCGGCGTTGGCGTGGCGGGCGACGACGATGACGGGAATCTCGCGCGCCGTGCGCACGAGCCCGCTCGCCAGCGGCAGCCGCAGCGACGAGTCGAAGACCACGCGCGCTGGCGGGACGCGCGGCGCGGGCCAGTCGCGCACGGTGAGCCGCGCGTCATCGGCCAGGATCGTCCCGATCCCCACGGCGATGGCGTCGTGGCCGGCGCGGATGCGGTGCACCTCGCGTCGCGATTCCGGGCCGGTGATCCAGGTCGTGCTCCCACCCCGGTGCGCGATCGCGGCGTCCAGCGACATCGCGAGCTTGAGCGTCACGAAGGGGCGGTCGTCGTGCGTCACGGCGTGGAAGAACGCCGCGTTCAATTCACGCGCCTCGGCCTCGCCGTCGCCGAACTCGACCGCGATGCCGCGGGCGTGCAGGAACGCCGCACCGCCGGATGCCACCGGGTTCGGGTCGCGCACCGCCGCGACGACGCGCGTGATGCCGGCGGCTGCGATCGCGTGCGTGCACGGCGGCGTCTTGCCCTCGTGGTTGCACGGCTCGAGCGTGACGTAAAGCGTGGCGCCGCGCGCGCGTTCCCCCGCGGCATGCAGGGCCATCACCTCCGCATGCGCCTCACCGAATCGCGCATGGTACCCTTCCCCGACGATCGCCCCGTCACGCACGACAACGGCGCCGACCATCGGGTTCGGCGCCGTCTGTCCCCAGCCTCCGGCGGCAAGTTCCAGGGCCCGGCGCATGAAGGCCGAGCATGCGGATGTCGGCACGACCTACCAGCCGAAGCGCAGCCCGACCGAGCCGAACACGCGCGACGCGTCGGGCGCCTTGTCGAACTGGTTGTACGTGGGCACGGAGCCGCCGGACACCATGCCGACCTCGCCCACCACGCGGAACACCACGAGGTTGAGCGACAGGTCCGCGAAGTAGTTGGTGCGCGTCAGCGTCTGGCCCACGGTGATCGTCGTGGTCTGGCCGCCGAACAGGCCCTGCGTGTTCGACGAGACGTTCGCCGACGACGTGTACTTGTCCTGTCCCGCGCCCACGGCGAGCGAGAACGCCACCAGGTTCTTGCTCGCCACCACGCGCCAGGCGTCGGTCTTCTCGGTGAGCCCGTTCACCGAGAGCGTCGTCGAGCCCGCATTGCCCGTGATGTCCACCACGGGAAGGTCGCGACGCAGGTACGTCACCGAGACCCCGGGCACGAGCAGCGACTCCTGCAGGATGCCAAGCCGCGCGCCGTACCCGAGCTTGAACGCGCCACTGGGAACCGCCACGCTCACGTTCGCGTCGTTGACCTCGGGGATGTACGTGCCGGTGACGATCGCGTCCAGGCCGCCGACGTTCGTGAGCCCGAGCGGGATGCCCGAGAACAGCCCGATGCCCACCGTCGCCGACGGCAGGCCGAGGACCTGGGTCTTGGTGCCGTAGGTGTCGCTGCGCATCGCGCTCGTGGATGGCGTCACGGCCTGGACCTGCGGCAGGCTGCCGACCAGGCCATTGCCGCGAACTTCCACGGAGAAGTGGCCGAACCCGCCGAGCACGCCGCCCTGCCCCGCCGTCGCATTCCCGCCGGTGAGCGAGATGCCAAGCTGCGGCGCCATGTACTGGTAGAGGTCCACGGCCTTCTGGCACGCGTCCCGGAGCTGCGGTGCCTGTGCCTCGCACTGCGGGTCCTGCGCGCGCAGCGCTGACGGAACTGCGAGCACGAGCGCCAGCATCACGACCGATCGCTTGCTCATACGTCCTCCGCGTTGCGAAGCTGCACCACACCCGAACCACGAACCACCGCGCCCATCCGCCATCCGCGGACGCCAGCGTTCGTGGCGCCCTGCAGGATGGCGTCCGCGTCCGACGCGTCGGCGATGACCACCATTCCGACGCCCATGTTGAAGGCGCGAAACATCTCCATGGCCGGCACGTTGCCCGCGCGCATCAGCTGCGCGAACAGGTTCGGGACCGGCCAGGTGCGCACGTCCACGTCGGCGTCCAGCGAAGGCGGCAGCGCACGGTTCAGGTTGCCGGGCAACCCGCCACCGGTGATGTGCGCCATCGCGTGGATGCGCGGCAGCACGGGACGCAGCGCCGGCAGGTACGAGCGGTGCACGCGCAGCAGCGCGTCGGCCACCGAGCAGCCCTCGCCCGGGAAGGCGTCGTGCACGCCGAGCCGCATGCGCTCGCTCACGATGCGCCGCGCCAGCGAGTAGCCGTTCGTGTGCAGGCCGCTGCTCTCGAGGCCGATGAGCACGTCGCCTTCACGCACGCGCTCGGCGCCGAGGACCGCGTCCTCCTCCACGTAGCCGACGATGAAGCCCGCCAGGTCGTAGTCGGGCGGCGTGTAGAGCCCCGGCATCTCCGCCGTCTCGCCGCCGACCAGGGCGCAGCCGTTCTCGCGGCAGCCGGCGGCAACGCCAGCCACGACGCCCTCGACCACCGACGGCACGAGCGCGCCGAAGGCGACGTAATCGAGGAAGAACAGCGGCGTTGCACCCTGCACCAGGATGTCGTTGACGCAGTGGTTCACGAGGTCGTGACCCACGGTGTCATGGCGATCCGACTCGATGGCCACCTTGATCTTGGTGCCCACGCCGTCGGCGCTGGACACGAGGATTGGCCGGCGCGCGTCGGGCGGCATGCGGAACATGCCGCCGAATCCGCCGAACGACCCGCGCGCACCGGCGGTGAAGGTGGACTCGACCAGCCGCTTGATGCGGTGCTTGGCGTCATCCGCGGCGTCGATGTCCACGCCGGCCGACCGGTAGTCCATCTGCGATTCGCTCACGCGAGTCCCTCGGCGAACGTCACCAGGCGGTGAAACTCGCGCACGCGGTCCGCGATGTCCACCGTGCCGATCTCGAGCAGCCGCTGCACCGAGAACTTCTCCACGGCAAACGACCCCATCGCGCTGCCGTACACGACGGCACGGCGAAGGTTGGCGTCCGAGAGGTCGCCGGTGCTGGCCAGGTAGCCCATGAACCCGCCGGCAAACGAGTCGCCCGCGCCCGTCGGGTCGAACACTTCCTCGAGCGGGTAGGCCGGCGCGAAGAACACGCTGGTGGGCGTGAACATGAACGCGCCGTGCTCGCCCTTCTTGATGATCACCAGCCGTGGCCCGCGCGCCATGATCCACCGCGCCGCCTTGACCAGGTTGAACTGCTCGGTGAGCTGGCGCGCCTCGGCGTCGTTGAGCGTGATCGCGTCCACGCGCGCCAGGAGCTCCAGCAGTTCGGGGCGCCGGCTCTCGATCCAGAAATTCATCGTGTCGCAGGCCACGAGCCGCGGCTTCTCCACCTGCGTCAGCACGTCGAGCTGGAGCCGCGGGTCGATATTGCCCAGGAACACGAACGGCGCGTCCTTGAACTGCGCCGGGATCTTGGGGTGGAAGTTCGAGAATACGCCCAGGTGCGTCTCGATCGTTTCCGCCGTGTTGAGGTCGTGGCGGTAGCGCCCGCGCCACCGGAACGACGGGCCATCCGCGTGCTCCAGCCCCGCAAGGTCCACGCCACGCGCGCGCAGCGCCTCCAGCCGGTCGAGCGGGTAGTCGTTGCCCACCACGCCCACGAGCTGCACCGGCGTCAGGTGGCTCGCCGACGCGGAGAAGAAGGTCGCCGAGCCGCCGACCACGTTGTCGGCCTTGCCGAACGGCGTCTCCACGGAATCCAGGGCCACCGAACCAACGACAAGCAGGCTCATGAGCGGGATCGCAGCAGGATCAGGGGTGAGGGACGGGCAGGATCACATGCGCTCGGGCGCCGTGAACCCGAGCAGCGCGAGGCCAGTGCGAAGGACGACCTGCGACGCGCGCGCGAGCACGAGGCGGGCCTTCATGACCGGCTCGGGCTCGTTGAGCACGTGCGCGGTGTGGTACCACAGGTGCACCTTGCCCGCGAGGTCGTGCAGGTACGTGGCCACGCGATGCGGCTCCAGCGCGCTGGCCGCCCCCGCGATGATCGACGGGAAGTCGAGGAGCATCTTGATGAGCTCCTGCTCCTCCGGCCGCGCCAGCTGGCCGAAGTCCACGCCCTCGCCCGTCACGGACGCGGCGTCGATGCCGCCCACGCGGAAGATGCCGCACATGCGCGCGTGCGCCATCTGGATGTAGTAGACCGGGTTCTCCTCCGACTGCGAGCGCGCCAGGTCCACGTCGAACTGCAGCTGCGAGTCGCCCTTCCGCATGAGGAAGAAGTAGCGCACCGCGTCGCGCCCCACCTCGTCGATCAGGTCGCGCACCGTGACGTAGCTGCCGGCGCGCTTGGAGATCTTCACCTCCTCGCCGCCCTTCATCACGGTCACCATCTGGTGCAGCACGTACTCGGGAGACCCCTCGGGGATCCCGATGGCGATCGCCTGCAGCCCGGCGCGCACGCGCGTCACGGTGCTGTGGTGATCCGCGCCCTGCACGTTGATCGCGCGGCGGAACCCGCGTTCCCACTTGTTCACGTGGTAGGCGACGTCGGGCACGAAGTACGTGTAGTCGCCGCCCTTCTCCGCGCTGCGGCGCATCACGCGGTCCTTGTCGTCGCCGAAGTCCGTCGTGCGCAGCCAGAGCGCGCCGTCCTGCTCGAAGGTGTGTCCCGCGGCGACGAGGCGACGCACGGTGTCTTCCACCTTGCCGTCGGCGTACAGCGACGACTCCAGGAAGTACACCGCGAACTTCACCCCGAACGCCTGCAGGTCCAGGTCCTGCTCCTTGCGGAGCTCCTGCACGGCAAAGCGACGCACGGCGTCGGTGTCCATGCCCTGCCGATCGGCCGGGTGCTGCTCCACGTAGCGCTGCGCGATGTCCCGGATGTACTCGCCATGGTAGCCGCCCTCGGGAATCGCGACATCGCGCCCCTGCAGCTGCGCGATGCGCGCCTGCACGCTGGCCGCGAGGTTCATGATCTGCGCGCCCGCGTCGTTATAGTAGAACTCGCGCGTGACCGCCCACCCGGTCCACTCGAGCAGCGTCGAGATCGCGTCGCCGAGCGCGGCCTGGCGCCCGTGGCCCACATGCAGCGGGCCCGTCGGGTTGGCCGAGACGAACTCGACGTTCACCACCTGGCCGTGCGCCAGGTCCTGGCGCCCGTACGACTCCTGCGCGGCGATCAGCGCCCGCAGCCCGTTGGCCAGCGTGTCCGCCGCGACGCGGAAGTTGATGAACCCGGGCCCCGCGATCTCCGCTGCGCGCATCCCGGCGCGCGGCAGGTCCATGGTCTCGATCAGCCGCTGCGCGAGGTCGCGTGGCTTCTGGCCGAGCCGCTTGGCCAGCACCATCGCAAGGTTGGTGGCCCAGTCGCCGAACGCGGGATCGCGCGGACGCTCCAGGACCGGCGCGACGTCATCGGGCGCGCCAAGCGTGCGCGCCGCGCGCGTCAGCTCGGCGCGCAGCAGCTCGTCTTCGGCCATCAGTCGTTTCCCTTGGTGGCGCTCTTCGTGTCAGCAGCGGGCGCCGGAGTCGCGGCAGCGCCGGCACCGGAGGACGGCTTGGGCGCGGCATCGGAACTCGCCGATGCGCCCTCGGATGCCGCCGCCGCGGGCGTTGCCCCACCGCGCTTCGCGTGCGCGTTCCGGCCGTAGTCCGTGAGGTAGAACCCCGAGCCCTTGAACACGAGCCCGGCCCCGGCCGACACGCGGCGCTCGGCCTTGGCGCCACAGGTCGGGCACACGAGCTCCGCCTCGGACGCGCTGATCGTCCGATAGAACTTCTCGAAGTCGTGGCCGTTCAGGCAGCGATACTCGTAAGTGGGCATGGCGTTGTGACTTAAGCACGCGAAAGCTACGCGAGCCGCACCCTGCGTTCAAGTCTGACGGCGCTATGCCGGGCGGTACTCGCCCCATGCGGCGCGCAGCGCATCGGAGATCTCGCCAACGGACGCCCGTGCCCGCACCGCATCGATGATGAGCGGCATGAGCGGCGCGCGCGCACCAGCGGACTCGCCCGCGTACGACGGCGCGGCATCGCGCAGCGCCTGGAGCGCACGCGCGACCGTGGTCGCGTCACGCGTCGCCTTGGCCGTGCGCAGCCGCTCCACCTGCTCCCGCTCGAGCTTCGAGAAGTCGGGCGTGGGAATGATCGGCGGCTCGCGGCCGTCGTCGAACTTGTTGACGCCGACGATGACCGTCTCGCCGCGCTCGACGCGCATCTGGAAATCGTAGGCGCTCTTGCCGATCTCCTCCTGGAAGAACGACGCCTCGATGGCCTTCGCGGCGCCGCCGAGCGTGTCCACCTTCTCCAGGAGCTCGCGGGCGCCGGCCTCGAGCTCGTTGGTCAACCGCTCGACGTGGTAGCTCCCGGCGAGGGGATCCGCGGTCGCCGTCACGCCGGACTCGTACGCGATCACCTGCTGGGTGCGCAGCGCGAGCGTCGCCGCCTCCTCGGTGGGCAGCGCGAGGGCCTCGTCGTAGCCGTTGGTGTGCAGCGACTGCGTCCCGCCGAGCACCGCCGCCAGCGCCTGGATGGCGACGCGCACGACGTTGGTCAGCGGCTGCTGCGCCTGCAGCGTCACGCCGCCCGTCTGCGTGTGGAAGCGCAGCCGCGCGCTGGCGTCGGCGGCGCCGAACCGCTCGCGCATGAGCCGCGCGTACAGCCGGCGCGCCGCGCGGAACTTGGCGACCTCCTCGAACAGGTCGTTGTGCGCGGCGAAGAAGAACGAGAGCCGCGGTGCGAACGTGTCCACCGGCAGCCCCGCATCCACCGCGCGGCGGACATACTCCATCGCGTTCGCGAAGGTGAACGCCAGCTCCTGCACCGCCGTCGCCCCCGCCTCGCGGATGTGATAGCCCGAGATCGAGATCGGGTTCCAGCTCGGCACCTCGGCCGCGCAGAAGCGGAACACCTCGGCGATCAGCGCAAGCGACGGCTCGGGCGGGAAGATGTACGTCCCGCGCGCGATGTACTCCTTGAGGATGTCGTTCTGGATCGTGCCGCTCAGCTTGTCACGGGCAATGGCGCGCTCCTCGGCCACGACGATGTACATCGCGAGCAGCGTGGACGCCGTCGCGTTGATCGTCATCGACGTGGACACGCGATCCAGCGGGATCTGGTCGAGCAGGACGTGCATGTCGTCCACCGTGTCGATGGCGACGCCCACGCGCCCGACCTCGCCCAGGGCCCGCGGCGAGTCCGAGTCGATGCACATCTGCGTCGGCAGGTCGAAGGCGACCGACAGCCCCGTCTGGCCCGCGTCGAGCAGGAGGCGAAAGCGGCGGTTCGTCTCGGCGGCGGTGCCGAAGCCGGCGTACTGCCGCATGGTCCACAGGCGGCCGCGGTACATCGTCGGCTGGACGCCGCGCGTGAACGGGAACTGCCCCGGGTCGCCGAGGTCACGTTCGTAGTCGACGGGGGCGTCGGATGGGCGGAGGATGGGAGGGAGCATGGTCGAGATGGGAACGGCGCAGGACCGGATACTGCGCAAGACCGGGTACGGCGCAGGACCGAGAACCGCGCAGGGCCGAAACGGCGAACTGAGAACTGCTGACTGCGAACCGCGTGGAACTGCGAACTGCGCACTACGAACGGCTGACTGCGAACCGCGCACTACGAACGGCTGGCTGCGAACTGCGCACGGCGAACGGCTGACTGCGAACTGCGCACGGCGAACGGCTGGCTGCGAACTGCGCACGGCGAACGGCTGACTGCGTGCTTCCTACCGCGTACGGCTGCCTGCGCCGTGCCTGCCGCGCAGGACCCACCATATCGCGAGTGAGGCGACCGCACCCGAAAGATACGCGACGTTCGATTTCGGCGGTGGTCTCGACACCGGTCCGCAGCATGGTTCCCGCATGCCGGCTCACCTGCACTTCCGCGACCTGAGGGTCTGGGACGCCGCGAGGCTCCTGGCCGAGGATGTGCACGCCGCCGCTCGCGGCGGGCGCCGCCGGGACCGGACGGGCGTCTGGAACCAAGCCTGCAGGTCCGCGGAGTCCATTGGGGCGAACATCGCGGAGGGCTGCGGCCGCACGTCTCGGCCGGACCGCATGCGGTTTTTCGCGATCGCCCTCGGATCGCTGCGCGAGACCCAGCACCACTTGCGCCTCTGCTGCGACCTGGGCCTGCTGGACGTCGAAGCCTACCGACGGATCGCCGGGCGCGCTGGCGTTACGCGACGCATGCTCATGACGCTGATGGGGCGTGCGACGTAGGCCGCCGTTCGCGGTTTGCCGTTCGCCGTTCGCCGTTCGCGGTTTGCCGTTCGCCGTTCGCCGTTCGCCGTTCGCGGCCAGCAGTTGCCAGTTCGCAGTTTCGGCCCTGCGCTGTTCCCGGCCCTGCGCTGTTCCCGGTCCTGCGCAGTTCCCGGTCCTGCGCTGTTCGCAGTTACGCCAGTACCTCGTTCGCCAACTCCACGTCCTCGCGGCTCCCGATGTACAGCGGCGTGCGCTGGTGCAGCTCCGTCGGCTGCACGTCCAGGATCCGCTGCGTGCCGTCGGTCGCGAGCCCGCCGGCCTGCTCGACGATGAACGCGAGCGGGTTGGCCTCGTACAGGAGGCGCAGCTTGCCGTGCGGCGACTTGCGGTTGGCCGGGTACGCGAAGATCCCGCCGCCCAGCAGGTTGCGGTGGAAGTCCGCGACCAGCGAGCCGACGTAGCGCACGTTCAGTGGCTGGCGGTCGCCTTCCTGCCCGCGGTAGAGCCGCATCAGCTTGCGCACCTCCTCGTTCCACAGCTTCTCGTACGAGTCGTTGATCGACAGGTATCGCCCGCGGTCCGGGATCCGGATGTCCGGGTGCGAGAGGAGGAACTCGCCGATGGACGGGTCCAGCGTGAAGCCGTGCACGCCCTGCCCCGTCGTGTAGACGAGCATCGTGCTCGAGCCATAGATGACATAGCCCGCGGCCGCCTGGCGGCGCCCCGGCTGCAGCATGTCCTCCATCTCGCCGTTGCGCCCGCGCGTGATCTTGGGCACCACGGAGAAGATCGTCCCCACGGGCACGTTCACGTCGATGTTCGACGAGCCATCCAGCGGATCGAACAGGAGCGCGTACTTGCCGGCGCGGAACTCCTCCGGGATCGGGATGATCCCCTCTTCTTCCTCGGACGCCATCGCGCACAGGCGGCCCGTGTGGTCCATCGCCTTGATGATCGTCTCGTTGGCGAAGATGTCGAGCTTCTGCTGGATCTCGCCCTGCACGTTGGAGATCGCCGTCGCGCCGAGGATGTCCACCAGGCCCGCGTTGCGGACCTTGTTCGTGATCATCTTGGCCGCGAGCGCCAGGTCGTAGAGGATGTTGGACAGGTCCCCCGACGCCTCCGGGTGCAGGCGCTCCTGCTCGATGATGAAGCGCTCGATGGTGACGACCGACGTCTCGGTATGCTTGACCACGGGATCCGTCCTCGGATGCGGGAAACTCAGGGGCGATACGTCCAGAATGCAGCGCGCCTGTCGCGAGCCCGGGGAAACTGCCGGGTCCGGACGGTCCGGGCAACCCCGGGATCTCCGACAGCGAGCGCGTGGCGGCCCGCCGTGAGCGGGGCGCTGGCGTGCGCGGCGCGCAGGGCCGCTACGCGCGCGCCGGCGGACGCCGATGCTCGAAGATCAGCCGCGTCTCGATGTGCCCGACCTCGGGGCGCGAGAGGAACCGGTCGATGGCCAGGTCGCGCAGGTGCTCGGCGTCGCGCGCCACGATGTGCACCAGGAAGTCCGTGTCCCCGGTGACATGGTACACGTCGCGCACCTCGGGGACGGTGAAGATGTAGTCGCGGAATTCCTGGTAGTGCTCGCGCGAATGGCGCGGGATGCGCACGGAGACGAGCGCCTCGATGCCGTAGCCGAGTGCGGCCGGGTTGAGGTCGGCGTGGAAGCCGCGAATGACGCCCGTCTCGATCAGCCGGCGCACGCGCTCATGGCAGCTGGACGGCGCGAGCCCCACCCGCGCGGCGAGCTCCTTGTTGGAGAGCCGACCGTTGTTCGCCAGGGCGGCCAGAATCTGCTGGTCCGTTTCGTCGAGAGGCCGATTTTGCATGAGGATTCCGAAAATTATTCGTTGGATTTCAAGTATATACGAATTGTATTCTACATGCAGCCACTCCAACGGATTCGCGTCGATGTCTGGACATCACAAATCTGCCGCCAAGGGCTCCGCCGCCCCGGCCCTCGATACCGTCGCCGTCCACGCCGGGCGCGACGATTTCCGCCAGCTCGGTGTCCACGCGCCCCCGCTCGACCTGTCCACCACCTATCCGGTCGGTGACCTCGCGCAGGCCGTCCACGACATCGACGCCCTGATCGCTGGGGGACGCGCGTCCACGAACGCGATCTACTCGCGCCTCGCCAACCCCACGGTGGACCGCTTCGAGCGCGCCTTTGCCGAACTGGAGCGCGCCGAGGACGCGGTGAGCTTCGGCTCCGGCATGGCGGCCATCACGGCACTGCTGCTCGCCGTCAAGCAGGCGGGCGGCCACGTCGTCGGCGTGCGCCCGCTGTACGGCGGCACCGACCACCTGCTCGAGTCGCGCCTCCTCGGCCTCGACGTCACGTGGGCCACGCCGCGTACCGTCGGAGACGCGATCCGCCCCGACACCGCGCTCGTCATGATCGAGACGCCGGCAAACCCCACGCTCGCGCTCGTGGACATCGCCGACGTGGCGCGCCAGGCGGGCCGCGTGCCCGTAGCCGTGGACTCGACGTTCGCGACGCCCGTGCTGCAGCTCCCGATCGCGCTCGGCGCCGCCTTCTCCGTGCACAGCGCAACCAAGTACATCGGCGGGCACGGGGACGTGATGGCGGGCGTCATCGCCACCTCGTCCAAGTGGGCGGGCGTGCTGCGCCAGGTGCGCATCCTCACCGGCGGCGTGCTGCACCCGATGGGCGCCTACATGCTGCACCGCGGGCTGCAGACGCTGCCCCTCCGCGTCCGCGCGGCACAGGATGGCGCGCGCGAAGTGGCGCTGCACCTCACGCGCCACCGCGCCGTGGAGCGGGTGTTCTATCCCGCGCTGCCGGGCTGCGACCCGACGGGGCTCGTCGGCCGCCAGATGCGCGGCCCGGGCGCCATGCTCAGCTTCGAGGTGCGCGGCGGGTTCGACGCCGCGTCGGCCGTGCTCGCCAGCGTCCAGATGATTACGCCCGCGGTGAGCCTCGGCTCCGCCGACACGCTCATCGAGCATCCCGCCGGGTTGACGCACCGCGTCATCGGGCAGGCCGCGCGCGATGAGAGCGGCGTCACGCCGGGCATGCTGCGGCTGAGCATGGGGCTGGAGTCGGCGCGGGACGTGTGGCGCGACCTGGCGCACGCGCTCGACGCGGCCTGGCCGGCGGACGCGCACGCGCCGGCACCGGCCCGCAAGCAAGAGCTGGCCGGCGCGCGCTGACGGCATCCGGCTCGACACGGAGCCGGCCGGCGCGCACTGACGGCGTCGCCTGCGCCCCTCGCGCCGTCTCGTGCCCAGGGAGCAGCACGCACGCTAGTCGCGCGGCGCAACCGTCCACCGGTCCCCACCGGCCTCGACTT
>DASZRI010000214.1:0-6036 GCA_035549215.1 Gemmatimonadaceae bacterium
TCTCACCTGGCGGTGCGCGCGCCTGGTGCGAGCGATCGCGGGGTCAGGCGCCCACGATCGACGCGATGCGCCGCCCGCCCAGGGCCTCACGGCCGTGGAGGAACTCCAGCTCGAGCAGGACGCTCACCCCGATCACGGTGCCGCCGGTGCGTTCCACCAGCCGGCACGCCGCGGCCGCCGTGCCGCCCGTGGCGAGCACGTCATCCACGAGGAGCACGCGTGCGCCATGGTTGATCGCATCGCGATGGATCTCGAGGGCGTCGCTGCCGTACTCGAGCGCGTACTCCTCGCGCTCGCGGGCCGCGGGCAGCTTGCCGGGCTTTCGCACCGGGATGAAGCCGGCGCCCAGCCGCTGCGCGACGGGGGCGCCGAGGATGAAGCCGCGACTCTCGATCGCCACGACGTGCGTGATGCCGGCGTCCGCGAACGCATCGGCCATCGCGTCGGTGACGCGACGGAAGAGCGTGGCGTCGGCGAGGACCGGCGTGATGTCCTTGAACACGATGCCCGGCTTCGGGAAGTCGGGCACGTCGCGCATGGCGCGCGCCACGTCCTGGGCGAGTGGAGTCATCGCAGCACGGTGAAGTGATCGGGAAGCGGCGAGTCGTCGGTGCGCGACGTGACGGTGACGCCGGAGACGACGGCGGCCGGCGGGCCGGCGCGCAGCGCATCCACGATGCGGTCGAGATCGGCGGCGTCCACGGCGACCTCGAGGACGACGGTCCCGTCCGGCATGTTGCGCACCCATCCGGCCATGCGAAAGCGGTGCGCGAGTTCGCGCGTGAACCAGCGGTAGCCGACGCCCTGCACCGCCCCGGCGACGACGATGCGGCGCTCGACGCGGCCCGGGCCGGGCGTTACGGCGTCCATCCGTGGCGCCCGAGGAGCGGCACGAAGCGCACGGCGTCCAGGTCCTGCCGCTCATAGGTGTCGCCGTTGCGCGTGATGAGCACCAGGGTCTGCCCGTCGCGCCCGCCGACGGGCACGAGCAGGCGGCCGCCCTCGGCGAGCTGCTCGACCAGCGGGCGCGGCACGTCCGGCGACGCCGCGCTGACGAGGATGGCGTCGTACGGCGCGTACTGGCGCCACCCGACGGTGCCGTCCCCGACGAGCAGCGACACGTTCTTCACGCCGAGCGACTGGATGGTCTGCCGCGCGACCTCCATGAGCGGCGCGATGCGCTCGATGGAGAACACCTGCTCGACGAGGTGCGAGAGCAGGACCGTCTGGTAGCCGGAGCCGGTGCCCACCTCGAGCACGCGCTCGCGCCCGGTGAGGTGGAGCAGCTCGAGGTAGCGCGCATGGATGGACGGCTGGGAGATGGTCTGCGCGCTGCCGATGGGAAGGGCCGAGTCGTCGTACGCGCGGTGGCGGATGCCGGTGGGGACGAACGCGTGCCGCGGCGTCATCTCGAACGCGCGCAGCACCGCGAGGTCGTTGATGCCCTTCTCGCGGAGCGTCTCGACCAGGCGCAGGCGCGCGCCGCGCATCTCGGGCTCTACAGGTCGCGCCACCATTCGCTGGCCGTCCGCAGGATGTCGAAGTTGGTGAGGTCGAGGTGCAGCGGCGTCACCGAGATGTAGCCGTCCTCGATGGCGCGGAAGTCGGAGTCGTCGGCGCCGGTCCAGCTGATGGAGCCGCCGCCGATCCAGTAGATGGGGCGTCCCCACGGATCCTGCATGGGCTGCAGCGACCCGGTGTACGCGCGGCGTCCCAGGCGCGTGAGCCGCACGCCCTTCACCTGGTCGGCCGGGACGGGCGGCAGGTTCACGTTGAACAGCGTGTGCGCGGGAAACTGCGGCAGCGAGATGAGGTGCCTGAGCAGCGGCGTGAGCACCGGGATCTGCGCGCGCAGGAAGGTGAGGTCCGCGCGCAGGTCGCCGCCGGCGAACGACACGGCGATGGACGGGATGCCGAGCGAGAGGCCCTCCATGGCGGCGGCGACGGTGCCCGAGTAGAGCACGTCCTCGCCCATGTTCTGCCCGTGGTTGATCCCGCTAATGACGAAGTCGGGGCGCTCGGGCATGAGCGCGTCCACCGCGAGCATGACGCAGTCGGTGGGCGTGCCGTCCACCTGGAAGCGACGATCCGCGCGCTTCACCGGGCGCAGCGGATGGTGCAGCGTGAGCGCGTGGCTGGTGGCGCTCTGCTCGCGGTCTGGCGCGACGACGGTGATCTCGCCGAGGGGCTCGACGGCCTCGACCAGGCAGGCGAGCCCGTGCGCCAGGAAGCCGTCGTCGTTGGTGAGCAGCAGCCGCATCAGGCGTCGTCCCCGGGACCGAGCTGCTCGAGCAGCTCGCGCAGGTCGCCTTCCAGGACCTCGAGCGCCTCCACGGCGAGCGCGCCGTGCGCGATGGAGCGCAGGTCACCGTTGCGCCGGTGTTCCTCGACCTTCTGGCGGGCGCCGTCGATCGTGTACTTCTCGTTGTAGAGCAGGTGCTTCACGAGCTGGATGAGCTCGATCTCGCGGCGCTGGTAGACGCGGTTTCCCGACCGGTTCTTGGCCGGGTTCAGGAACTTGAACTGGCTCTCCCAGTACCGCAGCACGTGCGGCTTGAGGTCGGTGAGGGTGCAGACCTCACCAATCGAGAAGAACTCCTGCACCGGCTCGGATGCGCTCATCGATCTTGCTCCGCGCGCAGCTCGCGCGCCATCAGCTCCGCAACGGCAGCCCGCGCGGTGTATCCCTCGAACAGGATGCGCGACACCATGGCCGCGATGGGCATGTCCACGCCGAGGCGGCCGGCGAGCGCCACCGTGCTGGCGGTGGTCTCCACGCCCTCGGCGACGGTGTGCCGGCCGGCGAGCGCCTGCTCGAGCGTGGCGCCCTTGCCGATCTCGACGCCGACGGCGCGGTTGCGGCTGAGCGCGCCCGTGCAGGTGAGCACGAGGTCGCCGATCCCGGCGAGTCCCGCGAAGGTCGCAGGGTTGGCACCGAGCGCGACGCCCAGCCGGGTCATCTCGGCCAGGCCGCGCGTGATGAGCGCCGCACGCGAGTTGTTGCCCAGCCCGACGCCGTCGTGCATGCCCGTGGCAACGGCCATCACGTTCTTCAGCGCACCGCCGAGCTCGACGCCGATGATGTCGTCGTGCGTGTACACGCGGAAGCGCTGCGTGCTGAGCGCTTCCTGCACGGCACGCGCGGCGGCGCGTGACCCCGACGCGGCGACGACGGCGGTGGGCTGGCCCGCCGCCACTTCCATGGCGAAGCTCGGGCCGGAGATGGCAACGACGTCATGGCCCGGCACCTCGTGCTGGATGACGTCGGACATCAGGGCGAGCGTGGTGCGCTCGATGCCCTTGGACGCGACGGCCAGGATCGCACCCGGCTCCACGGCCCGCGCGCCCTGCGCCGCGATTCCGCGCAGGTGCTGCGACGGCGTCGCGTACACGACGAGCGAGGCGCCGCGCAGCGCATCGGCCTGGTTGTGCGTCGCCCGGAGCGCGGCGGGCAGCGCCACACCCGGCAGGAACGTCGGGTTCTCGTGCCGCGTGTTGATCGCGTCCACGACGTCAGGCTCGAATGCCCAGAGGCAGACCTCAAAGCCCTTGTTCGCGAGCAGCTGGGCGAGCGCCGTGCCCCACGCACCCGCGCCGATCACGGCGCAGCGCATCAGCGCAGTCCCCCGCGCATCGCCCACATGATCGCGACGGCGAGCACGAGCGCCGCCGCCCCGCACGACGCCCCGATGCTGAGCCGGCCCATCCTGCCAAAGCGGTGCTCCTCTCCACTGCGGAGCCGCGCGATGTTCGGGCGGTGCGTCCAGAATACGAAGAGCGCGACGGGCACGCTGACCGCGAACGCCGGCGCGCGGCCACCGCCCGTGACGGCCACGAGGACCGGCAGGGCGACAGCGCCAGCGAGCGACCCGAGCGACACATAGCCGCTCGCGCCGAACGCCGCGAGGAAGACGGCCAGCGTCCACGCCGTGGGCACCGGCACGAGCGCGGCGAAGACGCCGCACGCCGTGGCCACGCCCTTGCCTCCCTTGCTGAAGCCCAGCCAGAGCGGGCGCACGTGGCCGATGATCGCGGCCACGCCGTACATGATGCCAAGCCACTCGCCCGCGATCGCGCTGGCGGTGAATCGCGGGAGCAGCGCAACCGGCAGCGCGCCTTTGGCCATGTCGAACGCGAACACCGCGAGGCCGATGCCGGGACCAAGCACGCGCACCGTGTTCGTGGCGCCGAGGTTGCCCGAGCCCTGGGTGCGCAGGTCAATGCCCCTGGCGCGGCCGGCGAGGTACGCCGCCGGGACGGACCCGAGTGCGTACGCGATGAGGACGCCGACGAGCGGGTGCACGCTACCCCGCCTTCCGGCGCAGCACGATGCGCAGCGGATTGCCCGAGAAGCCCCAGGCCTCACGGAATCCATTGTGGAGATAGCGCACGTAGTGCTCCGCGAGCAGGTCGGGACGATTGCCGAACACGGCGATGGTCGGCGGCGCGGTCT
Source organism: Gemmatimonadaceae bacterium (assembly GCA_035549215.1). GTDB lineage: Bacteria > Gemmatimonadota > Gemmatimonadetes > Gemmatimonadales > Gemmatimonadaceae > JAGWRI01. The sequence continues at coordinate 4,454 of DASZRI010000214.1, forward strand.
CGACCTGCGTGGCGTAGTTCAGCTTCACCTCGACGCCCGCCGCCTGCGGCGGCTGGCGACGCGCGAGCAACTCGCCGAGGCGCTCGTTCACCTGTGAGGTGGAGATGCGCTTGATGCGCTCCTGCTCCACCGTGAGGATCAGGTCCAGCAGGCGCTGGACCCGCTGTCCCGTGGCCGCGGACGTGAACAGGAACGGCACGAAGGCAAGGTACGGCGCCTTCTCGCGGCAGTCCTTCTCGAACTTCGCGGCCGCCTTGTCGTCCTTGGCGTACAGGTCCCACTTGTTGACGACGATGATGAGCCCGCGCCCCGCCTCCCAGGCCAGCGTCGCGATCTTGAGGTCCTGGTTGTGCAGGCCCTCGGTGGCGTCGATGACGAGGACGCAGATGTCCGCGCGCTCGATGGCGCGCCGCGTCCGCAGCGTCGAGTAGAACTCGATGCCGTCCTCGATCTTCGTCTGGCGGCGCAGGCCGGCGGTGTCGATGAACACGAACGGGCGCCCGTGGTAGCGCATCGGCGTGTCGATGGCATCTCGCGTGGTGCCCGCCTCGTTGGAGACCACGAGGCGCTCCTCGCCGAGCAGGCGATTCACGAGTGACGACTTGCCGACGTTCGGGCGGCCGACGACCGCGACCCGCAGGACGTCCTCGGCCGGGGCCTCGACCTGCGGCAGGTGCGTGACGACGGCGTCGAGCAGGTCGCCCGAGCCCTTGCCGTTGCCGGCCGAGACCGGGATCGGCTCGCCCGCGCCAAGGCGGTAGAACTCGTAGAACGACGTGTCGCGCGGGTCGTCCACCTTGTTGACGACGAGCAGCCACGGCTTGCCGCTGTGGCGCAGGAGCTCGGCCACGCGGGCGTCGCTGGGGTGGAGGCCGGCACGCGCGTCCACGATGAACAGCAGCAGGTCGGCCTCGCCGATCGCGACCTCGATCTGGCGGCGGATCTCGCGATCCATGGGGAGGCGCGAGTCCTCCGCAAGGCCGCCGGTATCCACGAGGTAGAAGCTGCGCCCGGCCCACTCGGCCTCGGCGAAGTGGCGGTCGCGCGTGGTGCCGGCTTCGTCCGAGACGATGGCCGTGTCCTTGCCGACGATGCGATTGAAGAGCCGGGATTTCCCGACGTTGGGACGGCCCACCAGGGCCACGACTGGCATGCTCACGCGGCGTTCACTCCGGCGCCGTGTGGCTCACCTTCATGCACGAGCGCGTCAATGAAATCGTAGGAAGGATAGACGGGAATCGGCAGTTCCTCGCGGAGCGTGATGAAGCGCTCGTCATCCAGGAAGATGCCGTCCTCGTTGATGGTCTCGGCGGGGATCAGCGCGAAGTCGAGATCCGAGCGGCCGGCCAGCGCGCGACGGATGTCGGCGCCGACGAGCAAGCCCGCCGTGGTGGTCGTCGGCCCGAACAGCGAGTTCGTCGTCACGATGACCTCGAAATGCGCGCCGGTCTGCGCCGTGAGCTGGTCGATGAGCGGCGGCATGAGCGCGGCCATGGACACGCCGGTCACGACCCCGATCCGGCGCCCGTCCAGGCGCGGCAGGGTGTGGAGCCCCTGGCGCACACGCTCGCGCAGGGCCGTCA
>DASZRI010000215.1:0-9382 GCA_035549215.1 Gemmatimonadaceae bacterium
GTCGGGAGCGGGCGCTGCCGCGCCGGCCGACGCGCTGGCGTGGCACGTATACGCGGTCGTGTTCGGCGCGACGTGCGTACTGGCCGGCGTCATCTGGGACATCTCGTGGCACATGTCCATCGGCCGCGACACGTTCTGGACGCCGGCGCACCTGCTCATCCAGGCCGGCGGGTTGATCGCCGGGCTCACGTCGGGCTACGTCGCGCTCCGCACCACCTTCGCCGGCCCGCCGGGGCCGCGTGCGGCGGCGGTGAGCTTCTGGGGATTCCGCGCGCCGCTCGGCGCCTGGGTGTGCGTGTGGGGGTGCGGCGCGATGCTCACCTCGGCCCCCTTTGACGACTGGTGGCACAACGCCTACGGGCTCGACGTCAAGATCGTGAGCCCGCCGCACATGATCCTCATGCTCGGCATCACGTCCATCGTGACCGGCGCACTGCTGCTCACGCTGGCACGGCAGAACCGGGCGGACAGCGACCAGCCAGGCGCATTCGGCTGGCTGTTCCTCTACGCGGCGGGGCTGCTGCTGACGAACGCGGCGGTCGCGCTCACCGAGTACAGCGACAAGACGCTGATGCACGGCGCGGCTTTCTATCGGATCTCGCTCAGCGTGTATCCGGTGGTGCTGGTGGCCGTCGCGCGTGCATCGCGCCTGCGCTGGCCAGCGACGAAGGCCGCGCTGGTGTACATGGCTTTCACCGCCGTGCTGATGTGGGTGCTGCAGCTCTTTCCGGCGACGCCGAAGCTGGGCCCGATCTACCAGCACATCACCCACATGGTCGGGATGGACTTCCCGCTGCTGCTCGTCGCGCCGGCGTTCGCGGTAGACTGCCTGCTCCTGGTCGTCGGCACCAGGTCGCGGTGGTGGGCGCTGGCGCCCGGGCTCGCCGTCGCGTTCCTGGCCGCGTTCATGCTCGTGCAGTGGCCGTTCGCGAACTTCCTGCTCTCTCCTGCGGCGCGCAACTGGTTCTTCAACGCCGACAACTTCGTGTACTGGATGCCGTCCACGAACATCCGGTTCCTGCACCAGTTCCAGTCGGCGCGCCCCGGCGCGCCGTCGCCGGAGGCGGGGCTGCTGCTCGCGCTGGCGCAGGGAGCGGTGGCGAGCGCGCTCGGGCTGGGCTGGGGCGCGTGGATGAAGCGGGTGCGCCGATGATGCGCCGCGTCCTGCAGGGGGCGCTCGTTGGCGCGTTGGTCGTGGTCGCATCGGCGCACGTCGGAAGTCCCACCGTGATCATGGACGGACGTGCGGGACCGTACCCGGTGCGCGTGGTCGTGCGCCCGCCGTCGGTCGTGCCGGGGCTCGCGCAGGTGGTCGTCCGCGTGCAGGGTGAGGACGTCACGGCCGTGTCGGTGCGCCCCGTCTTCTGGCGCACGGGCACGGCTGGCGCGCCTGCGGCGGATGCCGCGACGCCGGTGCCGGGCGACCGGCACACGTACACCGCGCAACTATGGCTGATGGCCCGGGGCGCCTACAGCGTGGACGTGTTCGTGCAGGGCGCGCGCGGCAGCGGCCACCTCGGCGTTCCCGTCGAGTCGGTGGCCACGGGACGGCTCGCGCTGAGTCCCGCGCTCGGCGCGGTCCTGGTCGTGCTTGGCTTCGCGCTTTGCGCGGGCTTCGTGACGATCATCTACAAGGCGGCCGGCGAGAGCCTCGACCCGGTTGGCGCGGCACCCGACCCACGGCGTGCGCGCCGCGCACGCTTCGTCGCGCTGGCGTCGCTGCCGGTGCTCGCGCTCGCACTGTTCGGCGGGGCAACGTGGTGGAACGCCGTGGATCGCGACTATGCGGAGCGCATGTACCGCCCGCTCGTCGTGCGGACGACCATCGTCCCGCGGCATGGCACGCCCGTGCTGCGCCTGGAGGTGATCGACCCGCAGTGGCGTTCGGGGCAGGTCGCGCCGCTCATGCCCGACCATGGCAAGCTGATGCACATGGCCCTGGTCGGCGAGGGACCGTCGGCGGCGTTCGCGCACCTGCATCCCGTGCCCATGGACAGCAACGCCGTGTTCGAGACGCCGGTGCCGCCGCTCCCGGCGGGCACGTACCGCGTGTTCGCCGATGTCGTGCACGAGACCGGCTTTGAGCGGACGCTCGTGTCCACCGTCACGCTGCCCGCGCCGGGCGCCCGCGCGTATGTGCCCGGTGATCCGGACGACGCATGGATCGCGGACACCACGACCCACTACGGCGCGATATTCAGGATGACAGATGGCGCCACGCTCACGTGGCTCCAGCCGCCGGTGCTCGCCGCCGGCCTTGATGTATCGCTGCGGTTCCGGCTGGCCGCGCGCGACGGGAAGCCGATCGCGCTCGATCCGTACATGGGCATGGCGGGGCACGCCATGGTCGTCGCGGCTGACGGCTCGGTGTTCGTCCACCTGCATCCCATGGGCACGGCCACCACGGCTGCCGTGCAGGCGTTCGACATCCGCGACCGCGGCGACACCACGGCGCACGGCCGGCTGCGCCTGGCCGGCGCCGCGGGCATGGCCATGCCGGCCAGTGAACCGCCAGGCGAGGTGGTATTTCCGTTCGTGTTCCCGAAGCCGGGCGACTACCGGATCTTCGTCCAGGTGAAGAGCGGTGGTCGCATCCGCACGGGCGTCTTCGACGTCGCGGTGCCGTCCACGGGCGCGGACACCCGCTAGCTTACGATCATGTCCCGACGCACCACGGTGTTCGTCGTGCTCGCGGTGATCGCGGCGAGCATCTTCATCCGGCTCGGGTTCTGGCAGATCAGCCGGCTGCACCAGCGCCAGGCGCTCAACGCCCACGTGGCGGTGCGCCTCGACTCTGCACCCGTGCCCTACTGGACGCTGCCGCGCGACAGCACGGCCACGCACTACCGGCACGTGATCGTCCGCGGCACGCCCGACTTCGACCACGAGTTCTACTACGTGGACCGGTCGCACCAGGGCTCGCCCGGCGTGTTCGTGCTCACCCCCGTGCACGTGCCGGGGCAGGACACGGCCGTGCTCGTGAACCGCGGTTGGGTGTATGCGCCCGACGCGTCCACCATCGAGCCATGGCGCTGGCACGCCCCCGATACGCTCTTCGTCGGCTACGTGGAGGAGTTCCAGCCGCGCGCGGCGTTCCCGCCGGACGAGCCCCACCACCTGCGCAGCATCGAGTACGCAGCGATTGCCCCGCAGTTGCCATACCCGCTCGCGAAGACGTTCGTCGTCGGGCTCGGCAATGACTCGGCGATATACGGCCAGCCGCTGCGCCTGCTTCCGCCGGAGCTTGATGAGGGGCCGCACCGCAGCTACGCGATCCAGTGGTTCGCGTTCGCCGTCATCGCGCTGGCTGGCGCGAGCTTCATCGTGCTCAAGGAGCGCGAGGCCGCACGCGCATCCACGCAGCATCGGGAGGAGATGGCATGACGCAGCAGGCGGAGACGCTCGCCTCGGAGAAGGAAGCCCGCGACGTGGCCGAGGCCGCGCGTGAGAGCGAGTGGGCCGGCGCAAGCTTCCTGCGCGAGCTGTTCCTCGGGCGCTTCGCCGTGCACCTCATCCATCCGCACCCGGAGACCGACCCCGCCGAGGCCGAGCGCGCGCGCCCGTTCCTGGAGAAGCTCGAGGCATTCCTGCGCCGCGTGGATGCCGACCTGATCGACCGCACGGGCGAGATCCCGGAGGATTACATCCGCGAGCTGCGCGAGATGGGCGCCTTCGGCATCAAGATCCCCAGGGAGTACGGCGGGCTTGGCCTGTCGTATTCCAGCTACGTGAAGGCGATCGGGATGGTGACGTCGAAGGACGGCTCGCTCGCCGCGCTGCTCTCGGCGCACCAGTCCATCGGGCTCCCGCAGCCGCTCGCGCTCTTCGGCAGCGAGGAGCAGAAGCGCCGGTTCTTCCCGCGCCTCGCCGCCGGCGCGATCTCGGCGTTCGCGCTCACCGAAGTGGACGTCGGCTCCGATCCGGCCAACGTGAAGGCGCACGCCGAGCTGAGCGCCGATGGGACGCACTGGATCCTGAATGGCGAGAAGCTCTGGTGCACCAACGGCACGCTGGCCGAGCTGTTCGTCGTGATGGCGCGCACGCCGGACCGCGTCGTCAATGGCAAGCCGCGGCGCCAGGTCACGGCGTTCATCGTCGAGGCCAGCTCGCCCGGCGTCGAGGTGGTGCACCGCTGCCGCTTCATGGGGCTCAAGGCCATCCAGAACGGCCTCATCCGCTTCACGAACGTTCGCGTGCCGGCGGAGAACATCCTCTGGGGCGAGGGACGGGGGCTCAAGCTCGCGCTCGTCACGCTCAACACGGGACGCCTCACGCTGCCGGCCAGCGCGGCCGGCACGGCCAAGGCGATGCTGCAGATCGTGCGCGACTGGGCCAACGAGCGGGTGCAGTGGGGGCAGCCGGTCGGCCGCCACGAGGCCGTCGCGCGCAAGATCGGGCTGATGGCGGCGAACACGTACGCCATGGAGGCGATCTCGGGGCTGACGGTCGCATTCGCCGAGCAGGGCGGGCACGACATCCGCCTCGAGGCCGCCGTGGCCAAGATGTACAACACCGAAGCCGGCTGGCGCATCGTGGACGACGCGCTCCAGGTGCGCGGCGGCCGTGGCTACGAGACGGCGGACTCGCTGCGCGCCCGCGGCGAGAAGCCGTACCCGGTCGAGCGCGCGATGCGCGACTTCCGCATCAACCTGATCTTCGAGGGCACGTCGGAGATCATGCGGCTGTTCATCGCGCGCGAGGCCGTGGACCACCACTTCCGGACGGCGTTCGCGCTGGTGGCGCCGGAGTCCAGCATGGGTGAGCGCATCGCCGCGCTGGGGCGCGTGCTCGCGTTCTATCCGTTCTGGTATCCCGCGCGCTGGTTCGGGCGCGGCATGCTCCCTGGCGGGTTCGGCGCGTTCGGCCCGCTGGCGCACCACATGCGCTTTGCGGAGCGGCGCACGCGCAAGCTGGCGCGGGCGCTGTTCCATGCGATGCTGCGCTTCGGCCCAAGGCTCGAGCGCCGCCAGGCTCTGCTCTTCCGGGGCGTGGACATCGGGGCCGAGCTGTTCGCGATGGCTGCGACCTGCTCGCGCGCGATGGCCGATGCGCGCAAGGGCAACACCCAGGCCATCGCACTCGCGGACGTGTTCTGCCGTGAGGCCCGCGCGCGCATCGACGCGACGTTCGCCGCCTTCTGGGGTGCTGACGACGGCGCCGTGTACGCCGCCAGCCAGCAGGTGCTCCGCGGCGAGCACGCGTGGCTGGAAACCGGCATCATCGATCCCGTCGCGGGAACCGCGTAGCTGCCGACACGCGGGTGATCGCAACCGCGTGGCGCGCGACCCGTGGCCGACGCGTGTGCCGCACCGTACATTGCGCCGATTCCTTCCGGAGCGTCGGTTGATGCGGATGCGGTCCCTCCCCCTCGGCTGTGCCCTGCTGCTCGCACTGGCGGCCCCGCGCGCCCGCGCGCAGGACAACTACGAGATCCAGGTGTACGGCGCGAAGACCGTGGAGCCGCGTTCCACGATGTTCGAGCTGCACAGCAACTTCACGTTCGACGGCCGCAAGGGCGTCGAGAACGGGATGTATCCCACGCAGCACGCGCTCCACGAGACGATCGAGATTACCCAGGGGCTCAACGACTGGTCCGAGGTCGGGTTCTACATCTTCACGAGCTCGCGCAACGGCAACGGCGTGCAGTGGGTGGGCGACCACATCCGCCCGCGCGTCCGCGTGCCCGACTCGTGGGGCTGGCCGGTGGGCGTCAGCGTCTCCACGGAATTCGGCTACCAGCGCTCGGAGTTCTCCGAGGACACGTGGGACTGGGAGATCCGCCCGATCATCGACCAGCAGGTGGGCCGCCTGTACTGGGCATTCAACCCGGCGTTCGAGCGCTCGCTGCGCGGACCGGGCGTGAAGGACGGCTTCGGCTTCGCGCCGGGCGCGAAGCTGGGCTGGGACTTCACCGACGTGATCAACGCCGGCGTCGAGTACTACGGGTCGGTGGGCCAGCTCGGCAATCTCGCGCCCGCATCGGTGCAGCAGCACCAGTTCTTCGGTGCAATGGACCTGAACGTCTCCCCCGACTGGGAAGTGAACTTCGGCGTCGGGGTCGGCACGACACCGGCGACCGACCACCTGATCGCCAAGCTCATCGTCGGACGCCACATCACGTGGGGCGGGCGCAAGGACCACTAGGGCCGGCTGGCCGGGGCGTGCTCACGCCGCACGCCGTCGTCCCCGCGTCAGTCGCGCGCCTGCCACTGCAGCAGGATCACCGCGGCGGCGATGAGCGTCCCGCCTTCGATCGTGCTGGATGACGCCGGCTGCCCGAGCAGCAGTGCGCCAAGCATCGCGGTCCAGAAGGGCTCGATGGTGGACACGATGGCCGTCCGCACGGGCCCCAGCGTCCGCAGCCCGCGAAGGAACGCAAGGAACGCGACGACCGTGGACCACACCGCGAGCGCCAGCACGGCCTCCCACGCGGCGAGGTTCATGTGCGCCGAGATCCCGCCCGTGATGACGTCAATGCCGAACAGGAACACGCCCGCGCCCAGCGCAGCGTACACCGCCACCGCCGTCTCGGCGATCTGCTGCTGGTACCAGCCGATGAGCGGGATGTAGAGCGCGTACGCGAACGCCGACACGAGCGCGAGCGCGACGCCCGTCGGCTGGAGCCCGCGGGCTGCCGGCGCCCCGACCATGATCGCGATGCCGGCGAGCGACAGCCCCAGCGCCAGCAGCCGCGGCCGCGTCAGCCGTTCCGACCCGCGCACGGCCGCGAGCACCGCCACCCAGGCGGGGTACGTGTAGAACAGGAAGCTCAGCGGCGCCGCGGGCATGTAATCCAGCGCCGACAGGCTCGTGAACGCGATGAACGCCTGCGCGCCGCCGGCGAGCACGAGCACCCCGAACAACTGGCGGGCCGGCACGCGCAGCATGCGCATCCCGCCGGCGGCGACCATCAGCAGCAGCGCGCCGATTGCGTAGCGCCAGGCCAGCACGTTGAGCAGCCGCGCCCCGGCGCTCGTCGCCATGGACGCGAAGATCGGCACCGCGCCAAAGCCGCTCGCGCTGAGCACGATGAGCAGCATGGCGCGCGAATTGGGCGCGCGCGTGGCAGGGACTGCGCCCGGCGTGTGCATGGGTGCCGAACGAGGAACGCTATCGCGGCCGGAGCAGCGTCGTCCCGAGCACGACCTGCGCCACCGTGAAGTAGATCACGAGCCCGCTCACGTCCACGAGCGTGGCAACAAATGGCGCCGATGCGCTCGCCGGGTCGAAGCCGAGCCGCTTGAGCACGAACGGCAGCATCGAACCGGCCAGCGACCCGAAGGTGACGATGCCCACCAGCGCCATGCCGACCGCCAGGGCGACGAGCAGGTAGTGCGACCCGTAGTCGTAGATCCCGGCGTGCTGCCACAGGAAGATGCGCGTCATGCCGATGACGCCCAGGATCGCGCCCAGGCTCAATCCGGTCGGGAGCTCGCGCACCGCGATCCGCCACCAGTCCTTGAGCGTGATCTCGCCCAGCGCGAGGGCGCGGATGATCAGCGACGTGGCCTGCGACCCGGAGTTGCCCCCCGAGCTCATGATCAGCGGGATGAACAGCGTCAGCACCACGGCGCGCTCCAGCTCGCCCTCGTAGTGCTGCATCGCGCTCGCCGTTAGCATCTCGCTCAGGAAGAGCGCGCACAGCCAGCCGGCGCGCTTCTTCACCATGGACGCGAAGCCGATCTGCATGTACGGCGCGTCCAGCGCCTCCATGCCGCCGAACTTCTGCACGTCCTCCGTCTGCTCTTCCTGGATCGCGTCGATCACGTCGTCCACCGTGATCACGCCGAGCACGCGACGGTCGGCGTCCACCACCGGCACCGCGATCAGGTCGTAGTTGGAGATGGCGCGGGCAACTTCCTCGCGGTCTGCGGTTGGTGCGACGCTCACGACTTCCGTCCACGCGATGTCGCCGGCCCGCGCCCCCTCCGGCGCGGCGAGGAGCTCCCGGAGCGAGAGCACGCCGCTCAGCCGGCCGTCGTCGTCGGTGGTGTACACCGCGTACATCGCCTCGCGCCGGCCCGACCGCGCCACCGCGCGAACGCTCCGCAGCGCGTCCTCCACCGTTATGCTCGCGGGCACGGAGATGAACTCCGTGGTCATCAGGCCGCCGGCGCTGTCCGGCTCGTACGCCAGGAGCTGCTCCGTCTCGCGGCGCGCCTCCGACGGGATCTCCGCCAGGATCTCCTCGGCGTGCTCCTCGTCGATGTCCTCGAGCGCGTCGGCGCGGTCGTCCGGCGTCATTTCCGCGACGAGGGCCGCCGCCTGCCGCGCCGACATCGCTTCCAGCACGTCGGCGCGGACTTCCTCGTTGAGGTACTCGAGGACGTCAGCGGCGCGCGTGGGCGGCAGCGCCTCGAGCAGGCGCGTCAGCTCGCTGCGATCCAGCAGCTCGGCGATGTCGGCCAGGTCCGCGGCGTGCAGCTCTTCGGTCTCCGCCGCTACCGACGTCGGGGACTCCTCGAGCAGCGCCAGGATATCCGGGGCCAGCAGGGCGGCCACCGGCCGCTCCCGTGCACTTCGCTGAGGTGGTGTCATGCGCACCCTCCCGGTGGGTGTGCGGCGCCGCCGCCGCGCAGGACCTGCCCGCACCGTGGGCGCGAACAGGCGATCAGTCTCTCGGGCGCGCGGAAATTAGGGCGCGGCGGCAGTGGTCACAAGACGAACATGCGGGGCCGGCGGCCTCCCGCGCCTTGCCAGCCCATCACCCCCGCCCGCGGGCGGACGGGGGCTTCGCGTCACGCCACCGGCAGTGAGCGGCGGTCTTCCTCGACGTCGGTCACGTCGTAGCCGGCCAGCGCCACCGCGGCGCGCAGCGCGTCAGCCGTGGCGCGCCCATCGTGCTCGACCACCGCGCTCCCCACCTTCACGTCGGCGCGCACGATCCCCTCCACGCCCGTGAGCGCCGTGAACACGGCCGTCACGCAGTGGACGCTCATCATGCTCGGGATGCGCAGCCGGGTGACCATGCGTGCAAGCTAACCCGGGCCAGGCGCGCACGCGCCGTTGACCTCCCCGTGCGCCCCGGCGAGTTCCGGCCGTCCCCAACTCGCGACCCATGACCACAGTTGCCTTTCTCGGGCTCGGTGCGATCGGCGCACCGATGGCCCGCCGTGTCGCCCTGGCCGGCTTCCCGCTGCGGGTGTGGAACCGCACCGCGGAGCGCGCCACGGCATTCGCGTCCGCCACCGGCGCCACCGCCGCGCGCACCCCGGCCGAGGCCGTGCGCGGCGCGGACGTCATCATCACCTGCCTCTCCACGTCCCGCGACGTCGCCGCCCTGCTCGACGGCCCCGACGGCATCCTGGCTGGCGCATCCAGCGGGGCCGTGTTCGCGGACTGCACGTCGGGCGACCCCGCCACCTCGCAGGCCGTTGCGGCA
>DASZRI010000216.1:0-2612 GCA_035549215.1 Gemmatimonadaceae bacterium
AGGAGCACTACGAGGATTTCACCCCGCGCCGCTTCGACCGCGTGAAGGCGTGGATCCCGGTGCAGCGCGGCTGCGACTACCGCTGCACGTACTGCATCGTCCCCACCACGCGCGGCCCCGAGCGCAGCCGCCGCCTGGATGACGTGGTGCGCGAGGCGCGCGCCGTCGTCGGGGAGGGGATGAGCGAGGTCGTGCTGCTCGGCCAGACGGTCAACTCGTACCACGACGGCGACCACGATTTCGCCGACCTGCTGCGCGCCGTCGGCGCCGTGGATGGCATCCGCCGCATCCGCTTCACGAGCCCGCACCCGAACGACTTCAGCGACCGCGTCATTGCCGCGATGGCCGAGGTGCCCGCGGTGTGCGAGCACGTCCACCTGCCCATGCAGAGCGGCAGCTCGCGCGTGCTCAAGCGCATGCTGCGGCGCTACACGCGCGAGGAGTACTTCGCCTGCGTCGAGCGGCTGCGCACGGCCATCCCCGGGCTGAGCCTCACCACCGACATCATCGTCGGGTTCCCGGGCGAGTCGGACGCTGACTTCGAGGAGACGCTGAGCGCGGTGCGCGCGATCGGGTTCGCGGATGCATTCACGTTCAAGTTCTCGCCGCGCGAGGGCACGCCGGCCACGCGCATGCCGGCCAGCGATACGGTGCCCGACGAGGTCGCGAGCGAGCGCCTGGCCGCGCTGGTCCAGGTGGTCCGCGAGGGCGCCCGCGCCCGGAACCTCGGGCTGCTGGGACGCAGGTACGAGGTCCTGGTGGAAAAGGAGGCGCGCCGCGGTGGCGACCTGCTCCAGGCGCGCACGCGCGACTTCAAGACCGTGCTGGTGCCCGGCGACGCGTCCATGCTTGGCCGCTACCTGAACGTCGAGCTCACCGGGACCACGGGGTCTACCTTCACCGGGGCGGTGGTCCCGGACCGGCAGCCGCTGCCGATGGCCGGGTGAAGAACCTCGTCGAGGAGCTCGTCCGCGAGGTCCACGCCGAGCTGCTGGCCCGCGACGGGGGATTCTGCTCCTGCGCACAGTGCGCGGATGACGTGGCCACGCTGGTGCTCAACCACCTTCGTCCGCGATACGTGAACAGCCCGCGTGGATGGGCGCTGGCCAGCCTCGAGCTGCGCAGCGACCAGGAGCGCGCCGATCTCGCCGTGCGCGTGTACGAGGCCATGCGCACGGTGGCCGCGGCGCCCCGCCATCCGCCGGGACACCCCGCGCAGCAGCAGTAGTCGGCGGCGCGGGCCAACGCCGGCCCCCGCCCATGCCCCTCATCAGTGCCGCCACTGCCGCCTACGCGGCGGGCCTCCTGCTCGGCTTCGCGCACGCGACAGCCGTGGCGGTGACGCTGGCCCTGGCGGTCGCGGCAGCGAGTATCGCGTCCCGGCGCCCGGCCGACGCGGCCACCGCGCTGCTCGTGCTCGCGGGTGCGATGGTCGCGCAGGCGACGGCGCGCGACGATGCGCGGTGCCTCGCGTCGCTTGGCAGGCGCCAGGCGTGGCGCGTGCTGCTGGATGGCGCGGCGCGCCCCGGCGCGTTCGTTCGCGCGCGGGCCGATGCCTGCCACGCCGACCTGTGGCTCTCCGTGGAGCGCGGCCGCGCGCAGGCCGGTGACGCGGCGCAGGTGAGCGGGCGCGCGGTGCGGACGCAGCGCGGGCTGATGGTGCAGCACGCATCCGTGCGCGTCGTGGATGGCGGCTCGACGCTGCGGCGATGGCGCGAAGCCGCGGGCCGTCGCATCGACGGCGCATTCGGCGCCGACGCGGCACTGGCCCGTGCGCTGCTCGTCGCCGACACGCGCGGCATTCCGGCTGCCGCTCGCGACCGATACGCCGCTGCCGGGCTCTCGCACATGCTCTCCATTTCGGGCCTCCATGTCGCGCTCATTGCGCTCGCATTGCAGCTCGCATTCGAGATCGCACGGCTCCCGCGGCGCCGGGCGGACATCGCGACCGTGGTCGTGATCGGCGGCTACGTGGCGCTCCTTGGCGCGCCCGCCCCGGCCCTGCGATCGGCGGTGATGCTCGGCCTCCTGATCGCGACGCGGCTGGCGCAGCGGCCCACGTCGCCGTGGGCCATCCTTGCCCTGGGCGCGCTGGTGCCGCTCGGCGACCCCCGCATCGTGCTGGACGTCGGCTGGCAGCTCAGCACCGCCGGCGTCGCGGCGCTCATCGCCGCGTCGGCGTTCGCGCGCCGCGTGCGGTGGCTGTCACGGCAGCGTGGCGTGGTGCGCACCGTGCTGCACGGCGCCGTGGCGTCCACCGTCGCCACCATCGTGTCGGCGCCGCTCGTCGCCTGGAGCTTCGGGCGCCTCAGCCTCATCGGCCCCGCGAGCAACCTCGTCGCCGGCCCGATCATGACCATCGCGCAGCCGATGCTGTTCCTGTCGCTCGTGGCGTCGCCGGTGCCGGCGCTCGCGCGATTCATTGCCGACGCCGCGCACCCGCTGCTCGTCGCCTTCGACGCCGTGGCGTCAGCGGCTGCGGCCGTGCCCGGCGCGTCCATTGCCGTGGCGCCGACCGCCACCACCGCTGCGCTTGCCGGCGTGGCCGTCATCGCGATGATCGTGGCCTGCGTGGCCCGCTTTCCCGCCCGGCCGGCCGCCACGGCCCTGGC
>DASZRI010000217.1:0-2866 GCA_035549215.1 Gemmatimonadaceae bacterium
ATGCAGGCTTCAGTGATGACGTAGGGCATGAGCGCCTCAGGAGTTGCTGCACAGCTATGGACGTTCGACTAAGATAATGGGTGTTGCCGGGGCCAACAGGGTGCGCCGGCACGAGCCACCAGACCGCCTGCGCCCATGCGACTGACCGTCAACGGAAGCGCGTACGACGTCCCCCTCGCCGGCCACGAGACGCTGCTGGCCGTTCTCCGCGGCCGGCTGGCCATGACCGGCACCAAGCTGGTGTGCGGCCACGGAGAATGCGGCGCCTGCACGGTGCTCCTGGACGGGGTGCCCGCCTACGCCTGCCTGACCCTGGCCGCCGCGTGCGAGGGCGTCGAGGTCACCACCATCGAGGGCATCGGCGCCCCCGACCGCCTGCACGCGCTGCAGCAGGCGTTCATTGACCACGACGCGGTGCAGTGCGGCTTCTGCACCCCCGGCCAGATCATGGCCGGCGTTGCGCTCCTGCGCGAGAACCCGCACCCCACCGAGGAGGACGTGCAGCGCGCGATGAGCGGCAACCTCTGCCGCTGCGGCACGTACCCCAAGATCGTGCGCGCCGTGCTCGACGCGGCCAGCAAGCTGGAGGCGTCTCATGGCGCATGAGCCGCGGCCGCGCCGCTTTGTCAGCACGAAGGTCGAGGTCGAGGGCCGCGAGGAGACCAAGATCGTCGAGCTGCCGGACCGCACGCCGGAACCGTGGGGCCCTGACGCCGAGCTGACCGTCGTCGGCCAGCGGGTGGCGCGCATGGACGCGCTCGAGAAGGTCACCGGCCGCGCGCGCTACACGGCCGACCTGCACCGCGGCGGCATGCTGTTCGCGGTCATCGTCCGCGCGCCGGTGCCCGCCGGCACGGTGACGCGCATGGACACCGCGGCCGCGCTGGCCATTCCCGGGGTGCGCGGCGTGCTCACCGCCGACGACGTGCGCGGCATCCGCCACGAGGCGGGCCACCTGTTCGACGCCACGATCCACTACGCCGGCCAGCCGCTGTGCGCCGTGTGCGCCGACACGCTCGACGTCGCGCACCGCGCCGCCGCCGCGGTGACGATGGAGATCACTCCGGCGCCGCACGCGGTCACCGCGGAGCAGGCGCTGGCCGAGGGCGCGCCGGTGGTGCGCGCCGGCGGCAACCGCACGCGCAACTCGCCGCGCATCATCAAGCGCGGCGACGCAGCGCAGGCGCTGCGCGAGGCCGACGTGGTCATCACGCGCGAGTACCGCACGCCCGTGGTGCTGCACACGGCGCTCGAGCCGCACGGTGCGGTTGCCGAATGGGAAGCCGACCGCGTGACGGTGTGGGAGTCCACGCAGGGCATCTTCATGACGCGCACCGACGTGGCGCGGGCCTTCGGCCTGCCGCTGTCGCACGTGCGCGTGATGAAGGACTACATGGGCGGCGGCTTCGGCGCGAAGAACGGCGCCTCGGCGTCCACGTACATCGCCGTCGCGCTGGCGCGGAAACTCGGCCGCCCGGTGCGCTGCGTGCTCGACCGCAAGGGCGAGCAGGTGGACTCCGGCAACCGCTCGGCCACCGTGCAGCGCGTCACGATCGGCGCACGCCGCGACGGCCGGCTGGTGGCCATCCTGCTGGACGCAATCGTGCCGCTGGGCATCGGCGGCTGGCAGGCCGGCCCCGCGCGCATCTACCACGAGCTGTACCAGTGCCCGAACGTGCACACGAGCGAGACATTCGTCTACACGAACGCGGGCGCCATGTCGTCGTTCCGCGCGCCGGGGCACACCGAGGGCGCGTTCGGCCTCGAGTGCACCATGAATGCGCTGGCGCGCGAGCTGCAGCTCGACCCGCTGGAACTGCGCATCCGCAACTACGCCGCCGACGACCAGTCGCGTGCGCGCCGCTACTCCGACAAGCAGCTCGACGACTGCTACGAGATGGGCGCACAGCGGTTCGGGTGGGACGCGCGCGAGTCGCGCCGCGGCGACCGCACGGGACGCTGGCGCCGCGGCTTCGGCATGGCCTCGGCCACGTGGGGCGCGGGCGGCGGGCCGCCCGCGTACGCCACGGTGCGCATCAACCGCGACGGCAGCGTGGAAGTGCTCACCGGCGCGCAGGACCTGGGCACGGGCTCGCGCACGGTGTTCGCGCAGGTCGCCGCCGAGACGCTCGGCGCGCGGCTCGCCACGGTGCGCACCGTGCTCGGCGACACCGAGCGCCTGCCCTTTGCATCGAACTCATGGGGCTCGATCACCACGGCGTCGGTGGGGCCGGCGGTGCGCGTGGCCGCGGAGGAAGCGCGCAGCCGCCTGTTCGAGGCCGCGGCCGCGATGATGGATGCCGTGCCCGAGGACCTCGAGGCGCGCGAGAGCGTGATCCACGTGCGGGGCGGCGCGCGCACGATGACCTTTGCCGAGGTGTGCGACAAGCTCGGGGACGTGATGATCATCGGCCAGGGAAGCCGGGGGCCCAATCCCGACGGCGCCACGCTCGCGGCATTCTGCGCCGAGTTCGCCGAGGTGCTGGTGGACGTGGAGACGGGGCGTGTGCGCGTGGAGCGGCTCGTGGCCGCGCAGGACAGCGGGCGGATCATCAACCCGACGCTGGCCGAGAGCCAGCTCGAGGGCGCCATCCTGCAGGGGCTGGGCTATGCGCTGTTCGAGGAGCGCGCGATGGATGCCGCACTCGGCCTGCCGCTCAACCCGAACATGCACGACTACAAGATCCCGACGATGCGCGACGTGCCGCACCTGGAGGCGTTCTTCGTGCCGGGGGCGGACACGACCGCGAATCACACCGGTGCGAAGGGCGTGGCCGAGCCGCCGATCATTCCCGTGGCGCCGGCGATCGCGAGCGCCGTGGCCGATGCGCTCGGGGTGGAAGTGACGGAGATCCCGCTCACGCCG
>DASZRI010000218.1:0-5202 GCA_035549215.1 Gemmatimonadaceae bacterium
GCGATGATGCGCCCGCCGCTGTCGCGCACGTCGCCGAAGGCATTCACCGCGGCCACGGCCGCGACGCACACGTCGCCGACGGTGAGCTCCACGCAGCCAATGCCGCCCTTCATGGCGCGCGCGAGCCCCGCCGCCTTGCCCACGGTGGCGCCGGTGCCCGCGCCGATGCTGCCCTCGGCGATGTCGCGCGTGCGCGCGGACTCGGTGGCGCGATACGCCATCTCCGCGGTGGGACGCGCATCGAAGCGGCCGATGGGCCCGAGATCGAAGAGTACGGCAGCAGGGACGATGGGCACGACACCGCCGGCGATCGGGAATCCGCGGTGCTGCTCCTCCATCCAGCGCATGACGCCGGCGGCCGCGTCGAGCCCGTAGGCCGAGCCGCCGGTGAGCAGGATGGCGTCCACGCGGCCGGCGAGGGCATGCGGCGCGAGCACGTCGAGCTCGCGCGAACCCGTGGCGCGCCCCATGACTTCCACGGCGCCGAGCCACGAGCGGTCCACGCCGCGGATGACGGTGAGTCCCGTGCCTCCCTCGACGTCGGTGGCGTGTCCGACCGCCAGCCCGACGCGCGACAGGTCGGCGGTCACGTCACCGTCCTGCGGGCGGCGGGGACGCAGCGTCGAACTTCGCCTGGCATTCCCGGCACCGCACGACGCCGCGCAGGTTGCACATCACGCAGAGGAAGGTGCCGCAGTCCACGCACGGATAGCCTTCCGACGCCCGCTCCTCGTTGCCGCAGGCGCGGCAGATCATGGCATCGTGTTCCTTCAGGTCGGCGCTCATCGGGCTCCTCCAGCGCGCGGCGCAGGCCGCGCCTCCAGGTCGTACTCCTTGACCTTCTTGATCAACGTCGCGCGCGAGATGCCGAGTTCCTTGGCGGCGCGCGTGCGGTTGCCCTCAAGCGCGCGCAACGTGCGGTCGATGTGCTGCCGCTCGACCTCGGCCAGCGTGCGCGGCACATGGTGCTCCACGCCGAGCCCCGACGCGTCGCGCACCTCGAGCGGCAGGTGCGCCGCGGCCAGCGCCGGTGCGCCGCGCCCGATGATGAGCGCGCGCTCCAGCACGTTGCGCATCTCGCGGATGTTGCCAGGCCACGAATACTTGAGCAGGCGCTCCAGTGCCTCGTCCTCGATCTCGGCGGGGCCGTCGGGCAGGTTGACGCGCAGCTCGTCGAGCAGGTGGCCGATCAGCTCCACCAGGTCCTCGCGCGCACGGGCGCGGAGCGGCGGCAGGTTGATCGGCATCACGCTGAGCCGGTAGTACAGGTCCTCGCGGAAGCGCCCCGCCGTCACCTCGGAGACGAGGTCCTTGCTCGTCGCGGCGATGAGGCGCACGTCCACCTGCACTTCCACCGTGCCGCCCAGGCGACGGAAGCTCTTGCCCTCGAGGACGCGCAGCAGCTTGGGCTGCAGGTGCGCGTCCAGGTCGCCGATCTCGTCCAGGAAGAGCGTGCCGCCGTCGGCCACCTCGAGCAGCCCGGGACGGTGCGGCGTCTCGGAGCCCGGCGGCTGCTCCTGGCCGAACAGCTCGGAGTCCAGCGACGCGGCGGTGAGCGCGGCGCAGTTCACCTCGATGAACTGGCGTCCCGCGCGCGGGCTCTGGCGATGGATCGCCTCGGCCACGCGTCCCTTGCCCGTGCCGCTCTCGCCCGCGAGCAGTACCGTGGTGCGGTCACTGCGCGCGAGCAGGTCGATCTGCGCGGCGAGCTCGCGCATCGGCGGCGACGAACCGAGCAGCGCGCTGGCCGGCAGCCGCCCGCGGCGCTCGGTGAGGAAGCGATTCATCTGCCGCAGCCGCGCCTTCTCGAAGGCACGCTCCGCCGCGACGCCCAGGTGCGCCAGCTCGATCGGCTTGGTCAGGAAGCTCTCGGCGCCGCTCTGCATCGCGCGCACCGCAAGCGACACGTCGCCGTGGCCCGTGATCATGATGACCACCGGGTTCTCGGCCTTCACGCGTTCCAGCACCTCGAAGCCCGAGATGTCCGGCAGGCGCAGGTCGAGCAGCACGAGGTCGGGCCGGTGCTGCTTGACCATCGCGACCGCTTCCTCACCCGTGTGTGCCTTGAGCACCTGGTGGCCGCCTCTTTCAAAGAAGGCACCCAGGAACGAGGTGATGTCGCGCTCGTCGTCGACGATGAGGACCGTAGGCATCGGGCAGTGGCTGGAGGTGGCGTGAAACTAGCCACCTGATAGACGAACTGTCCAAACAATGGACACCACGGTCCGTAAATGCAAGCTGCAGGGCTACTTGGGAGGGACGAGCAGCGTGGCGGCGCGCGGCAGGACGGCCAGATCCAGGACGGTGTCGGCGAGCAGCTCGCCGTCGGCCTCGACCGCCTTTCGGGGGCGCGCCTCCAGGCGCACGGTGCGGCCGCGATAGAAGCGCGTGAGTCCGTCATCGGGAAACCGGCCGCGAAGCATCCGCCACGCGACGCGAAGCGCCTGCGGCAGCGTGCGCGGCGCGTACACGCAGACGTCGGCCACGCCGTCATCGGGGCTCGTGCCGGGCGCGGCGGTGATCCATCCATCCAGCAGGCGGCCGACGTTGGCGACGAGCACGGATAGCGCCTCGACCTCGTGCGTCACGCCATCCACCGTGACGACGGCGGTGAAGGTGCGGCCGAGCCACGCGTCGGCGATCGCCGCGCGTGCGCCGCTGATGACGTACGCCAGCACGCCGAGGCGGCGCTTGAGCGCCGGCGTCGTTCCGCGCAGCATCTCGGCATCGATGCCGATGCCCGCCGCGACCGCGAAGTGGGTGCCGTCGCGCAGGCGCGCGAGGTCGAGCGGGCGACGCTCGCCGCGCAGCAGCACGGACGCGGCGCGGCGTGGCGCGAGGGGAATGCCCACCGCACGCGCGAGCAGGTTGCCGGTGCCCGCCGGCAGGATGCCCACCGCGATGCCGCGCCCGGCGAGCGCGCCGAGCACTTCGGTGACCGTGCCGTCCCCGCCGAGCACGAACACGGCGTCGTGGCCGGCGGCGCGGGCAGCGGCCAGCGCCGCGGCATCGCCGGGGCCGGTGGTCTGCGCGATGTCCAGCGCGATACCGGCGCTCCGCAGCGCGTGCTCCACTGCGGGGAGCGCGCGGGCGCCGCGACGCGACGCGGGATTGGCGATGAGCAGTGCGGAGCGGATCAGAAGCGCCAGGTCTTGGAGAGCGACAGGCCCCACTGCGGCGGGGTGGCGACGAAGCCGCGCAGGCCGCGGCCGCAGACGAGGGCGCTGGACGGCGGCTCTCGGCCCACATCCACCGACAGCGTCGGCGAGAATCGGTACTGCAGCGTGCCGCCGAGCTGGTCCACGAAGCCGGTCACGCCGGGGTCGGTTTCGCTGCCGGCGCCGAGCTGGCAGAGCCCGGCGCTGAAGCTGAAGAACAGGTTGTTCGTGATCTGCTTCTCGCCGCCCAGTCGCGCGTTGGCAAAGAAGTCCACGGCGGTGTTGGTGCGCGCGGCCTGCGCGGGGTCGGTCTGCGTGGCGCCGGCCTGGAACTGGAACATGTCCACCCACGAGCCGAGCTGCTGGCGGAATGCGCGCGTCAGCACGGTGCTCGCGGTGGGCAGCAGCACCTGCGCCGCGGTGCGCGTGTAGTTGGACTGCGACGCGATCTCGAAGCTCGGCGCGCCGTACAGCAGGTAGCTGATCAGGTCGGACTGCGAGATGGCGAAGTTTTCGCCGCTCTCCAGGCTGACCACCGGGTTCGGGTACAGGAAGCCCTGCAGGTGGACGCGGACCTTCACGTCCTGGCGGTTGTACTGCCGCACGTTGTAGACCGCGGTGATGTCGAGCCCGGGGTTGAGGTCGGGCGTGCCGAAGAACTGGATCTGCCCGGACTCCACCTGGAATTCGCGCTGGATGGGCCCGAGCGAGAGGGTGTACGTTCCGCGCTCGGCGTTCAGCGTGCCGTCCAGGGCGAAGCGGTACTGCACCGTGTCGCCGCGCTGGAGGCGGGCGAAGGCGTTGGCGCCGCCGGCGCCGGTGTACCGCGAGCGCTGCACGTTCAGCGAGCCGGCGAGCTTGATGTTGGCTTCCTGCGACCGGAGCCACACCTCGTCGCCCAGCGTGACGCGGACGCCGCCCATCTGCAGGTGCTCCACCAGGCGCGACGGCGCGGTGGGCACGAGCGCGCGTGAGGTGATGTTGGTGGTGTCCACCAGCGACAGCGCGTCCTCGCTGGACAGGTCCACGAGCTGCTTCTGCGCCATGTCGCGGTCGGGCATGTAGATCACGCCACGGTCGACGGTCAGGCCACCGGTGAGCGTCGCGCCGCTCACCGGCCCGCGCAGCGACATGCCGCCCGCCGCCGTGGATACGTCGAGCGTGGCCAGCGAGTGCTTGTCGATGGCGTGGAACTGGTGCGCGTGCAGCGTCAGGTCGAAGACGGGATCCTTCCAGTCACCGAAGGCGATGGCGCCGGAGAGCGCGATCGTGTCGCGCGGCGACGTGCCGCTGTACGCGCGCAGCGTATGGATGGCCAGGCTGTCCCGGCGATTGGTCATCTCCAGGTTGGCCGTGATGCCGCGCAGGTGGATGCCCAGGTTGTCGGCGGTGAGCTCGCCGTTGTCGAGCAGCACGCGCCCGCCGAGGGTCGGATAGCTCCACGTGCCGCCGAGGTCGAGCGCCACGAAGATCTTGCCCCTGGCGTTGCGCAGCGTGGGCGCGAACGCCTCGACGATCCCCAGGTCGGCGCTGTCGGCGCGCACGCTGCCCTGCAGCGAGTCGTCGAGCAGGCGCCCCGAGAAGAGGGTCAGCTCCATGGGGAGCAGGGCGTGCGCGGTGAGCGCGGGGGCACCGCCATTGAAGAAGCTCACGGACGCGTCGGTGCGATGGGCCGCGTAGCTGGCCTGCGCAGCGATGCGCTCCACGTGCATGGAGCCGTACTGCACGTCATGGATGGCGGCGTCGGTGCGGATCTGCGGATGGTCGCGCGTCCCCGCGACGTCGAGGTGCCACGTGCCCCATCCGGTCGCGGGCACGGCGAGCTGCAGCACCGCCGCGAGGTCGGCCATCGGCACGCTGTCGGCGCGCATCCCCATGGAGACGGCGGCAGCGGCCGGCATGCGACCGACGAAGCCCAGCGCCCCGCCCTTGCCGTTGCGGAGCACCAGCGAGTCCATGGCAAAGAGCGTGGAGTCCACGCGCACGGCGGCCGGCGCGGCGAGCGACCATGTGTCGGCGCCGGCGTTCAGCGCCACGTGCTCCA
>DASZRI010000219.1:0-2107 GCA_035549215.1 Gemmatimonadaceae bacterium
CGCCCAGCTCGCCCGGCACCGGCGCCTGCCGGACGCGCGTGTCCAGGGCCTGTGCGATGGCCTTGATCGGCGTGATGGAATTGTTGATCTCGTGCCCGAGCACGCGGATCAGCCGCTGCCACGCGCGCCGCTCTTCCTCGCGCAGTGCGCGGCTCACGTCGGCGAGCACGACGAACTGGTGCGGGCGCCCGCTCTGCCGGAAGCTGCCGCGCCGGACCTCCCATCGCCCGCGCTGTGCGCCGAGCGACAGGTCCACCACGCGCGGCGCCTCGCCGGACAGCGCGTCGCCCAGGCCAAGCTCCTCGGCACGGCGGCCGACGAGCGCCTCCTCCGGCTGGCCCAGCAGCGCCTGGCCTGCGTCGTTGGCCACGCGCAGCGCGCCGTCCTCGTCGAACGCGAACACGGCGACGTCGATCTCCGCCATCACGCGCTGCAGCAGCGACGTCGCCTCCAGCGCGCCCAGCCGCCGCTCGCGCAGCTCGTCCATGAGCGCATTCAGCTCGAGCATCACGAGGCCGAGCGCGTCGTCGGGGCGCGCGTGGCGGGCGCGGAGCGAGTAGTCCTGCTCGCGCACCGCGGCGAGCATGTTGGACAGCGTCTGCAGCGGGCGCACCACGTGGGCGCGAAGTGCACTCGCAGCGATGAGCCAGGAGGGGACCAGCAGGAGCGTGATCGTCCACTGCGTGCGCGCGGGAAAGTCGCCGGTCCAGATGAGCACCAGCGCCACGACCATCGCCGGCAGCGGCGTGAGCAGGGCGAGGCCCGTGACCTGGCGTTCGTGCGACGCCATGCGTGCGTGCCTAGAGCCCGTGGCGCTGCAGGCGCCGGTACAGCGCGCTGCGCGAGAGCCCGAGCGCCTGCGCCGCGAGGCTCACGTTGCCCTCGGCGCGGGCCAGCGCCTTGGTGATGAGCACGCGCTCCACCTCCTCGAGGCTCATGTCTTCCAGGCGCGCGGACGATTCGCCCGCGCGCTGCAGCGACAGGTCGGCGCCGTGGACCAGCTCGCCCTCGGCGAGCAGCGTTGCGCGCTCGATTGCGTGGCCCAGCTCGCGCACGTTGCCCGGCCAGGCGTACGCGAGGAGCGCGCGCATCGCGTCGGGCGCGAAGCCAGTGAGGGGGCGCCGGTAGCGCGTGGCGAACTCCTGGAGGAAGTGCGCCGCGAGCAGCGGGACGTCCTCGCGCCGCTCGCGCAGCGGCGGCAGGTGGATCTCCACGGTGTTCAGCCGGAAGAAGAGGTCCTCGCGGAAGCGACCCGCGGCCACCTCCGCGCGAAGGTCCAGGTTCGTCGCGGCCAGGATGCGCACGTCCACCTTGCGCGTCTTGGACGAGCCCACGCGCTCGAGCTCGCCCGTCTGCAGCACGCGCAGCAGCTTGGCCTGCTGGGCAAGCGACAGGTTGCCGATCTCGTCCAGGAACAGCGTGCCCGTGTCGGCGAGCTCGAAGCGGCCCACGCGATCCGACTTCGCGTCGGTGAACGCCCCCTTCACGTGGCCGAACAGCTCGCTCTCGAACACGCCGTCGGCCAGGCCGCCCAGGTTCACCGCGACGAACGGCCGCGCCCGGCGCGGCGACGCGGCGTGGAGCCAGTTGGCCACCACTTCCTTGCCCGTGCCGTGCTCGCCCGTGATCAGGGCGCTGGCATCGGACGCGCCGATCCGTTCCATGAGGCGGAGCACCGGCTGCATGGCCGCCGACTCGGCGATGAGGCGTGGCGCCCCGTCCCGGCGCAGCACGAGGTTCTCGCTCTCGAGCCGCTGGCTGCGGCGGATGGCGCGGCCCAGCTCCACCTGCGTGCGCAGCACGTGCAGGAGGCGCGTGTTGTCCCACGGCTTCTCGATGTAGTCGCGCGCGCCGCGGCGCACGGCCTCCACCGCGCCCTCGATGCTGCCCCACGCCGTCATCACGATCACCGGGAGCGTCGCGTCCAGGTGCTGCAGGCGCACGAGCAGGTCGAGCCCCTCCACGCCGCCCGTGGTGTCGCGCGTGTAGTTCATGTCCATCAGCAGCGCGTCGAAGTCGCGCGTGCTCACTGACGCCGCCACGGCGTGCGGCGACGTGGCCGTCTCGACGTCGTAGCCCTCGCCGCGGAGCAGCAGGCGGAGCGCTT
>DASZRI010000220.1:0-2652 GCA_035549215.1 Gemmatimonadaceae bacterium
GTGAACCAGGCCAGCCTCACCGGCGAGTCGCTGCCCGTGGAGAAAATGGAAGTCCCCCGCGGCCCCGTGGGGGACAGCCTTCTGTCGCACCCCGCGATCTGCTTCCTGGGTACGAGCGTGTCCAGCGGCACGGCCACCGGCGTCGTCGTGTGCACCGGGCGCGACACCTATTTCGGCAGCATGGCCGGCGTCGTCACCGAGGCGCCCGAGGAAACCGCGTTCGACCGCGGCATTGCCGGGTTCACCTGGCTCATGATCCGGCTGATCGTGATCATGGTACCGCTGGTGTTCCTGATCAACGGCCTCTCCGGCCACGGCTGGCGCGACGCGTTCTTCTTTGCGCTGGCCGTCGCCGTCGGGCTCACCCCCGAGATGCTCCCCATGATCGTCTCGGTGTGCCTGTCCAAGGGCGCCGTGGCCATGTCGCGCAAGAAGGTGATCGTCAAGCGCCTGGCCGCCATCCAGAGCGTGGGCGGCATGGACGTGCTGTGCACCGACAAGACGGGCACCCTCACGATGGACCACGTGATCCTGGAGCGGCACTGCGACGTGCAGGGCAACGAGAGCGACCGCGTGCTGCTGCAGGCCGTGCTCATCAGCCACTTCCAGACCGGGCTGCGCAACCTGCTCGACCGCGCAATCCTGGCCCGCGCCGAGCAGGAGGGCGTCAGCACGGCGGGCTACGCCAAGGTGGACGAGCTGCCCTTCGACTTCGAGCGCAAGCTCATGTCCGTGTTCATCAACGAGCCGGACGGCACGCACCGCCTGCTGGCCAAGGGCGCCCCCGAGGCGATCTTCGCGCGCTGCACGTCCTTCGAGGTGGAGGGCGTCGTGCGCCCCATCGAGCAGGCCTTCCTGGACGAGCTGCGCGAGGAGTACGAGTCGCTGAGCAACGACGGCTTCCGCGTGCTGGCCGTGGCCGGTCGCACCGTCTCGCCGTCCACGCACTACACCGTCGCCGATGAGCACGACCTCACCCTCATCGGGTACGTCGCGTTCCTGGACCCGCCAAGGGACAGCGCCGCGCCGGCCATCGCGGCCCTGCGCCGCCACGGCATCGCCGTGAAGATCCTCACCGGCGACAACGAGCTCGTCACCGGCGCGGTCTGCCGCCAGGTGGGGCTCCCCATGGAGCCGATCACCCTCGGCCCCGACATCGAGCGGATGTCCGACGACGACCTTGCCCGCGCGGTAGGGCAGGGCACCATCTTCGCGCGGCTGTCGCCCGCGCACAAGCAGCGCATCATCCGCGTCCTGCAGCAGCGCGGCCACGTCGTCGGGTTCCTGGGCGACGGCATCAACGACGCCCCGGCCCTCCACGCCGCCGACGTCGGCATCTCCGTGGACTCGGCCGTGGACATCGCCAAGGAGTCGGCCGACATCATCCTGCTCGAGAAGAGCCTGATGGTGCTCGACGAGGGCGTCACCGAGGGACGCAAGGTGTTCGCCAACATCCGCAAGTACATCCGGATGGGCGCCAGCTCCAACTTCGGCAACATGTTCAGCGTGCTCGGCGCCAGCGCCCTGCTGCCCTTCGTGCCCATGGCGCCCGTGCAGGTGCTCACCAACAACCTGCTGTACGACTTCTCGCAGGTGGCCATCCCCACGGATGACGTGGACGCCGACGAGGTGGCCCGGCCCCTGCCGTGGGACATCGGCAAGCTGCGGCGGTTCATCCTGCTCGTGGGGCCCCTCAGCTCGATCTTCGACTACACCACGTTCGCCATCATGTGGTTCGTGTTCGGCGCGCGCGACATCGCCCACGCCTCGCTGTTCCAGACCGGCTGGTTCGTCGAGTCGCTGATGACGCAGACGCTGATCATCCACGTCATCCGCACCAACCGGCTGCCCTTCGTGCAGAGCCGCGCGAGCTGGCCGCTCATCGCGACCACGGCGGTCATCGTGGCCGTCGGCGTCCTGCTCCCCATCTCGCCCATCGCGCCTGCGCTGGGCCTCGTGCAGCTCCCGTCGCTGTACTGGCTGCTGCTCGCCGCCACCGTGCTCGGCTACCTGGTCCTGGTGCAGCTCACCCGCGGCGTGATGCAGCGGCGCGGCTGGATCTGAGCGCGCGGGCGTACAGCCCGGCGGGCCCCGCCGCGCGCCCCTTGCCGCGCCCTGCGCCGTGGGGCACGTTGCCACCGACCGGATCCGGAGCCACCCCGTGACGTCGCGACGCCCCGCCGCCCTGCTGCTCATCGCCCTCGCCTGCGCCGGCTGCGCCCGCCGCCAGCCCCCGCTGGCCATGTACATCCCGCACACCCGCGTCATCACCATCACCACCGTGCCGCTGCTCGTGAAGGAGCAGCAGGGCGTCCTGCCGTTCCTCAAGCAGGATTTTGCCCGGGGCGGCGTGCTGGACGGCAAGGAGGTGTACGCCTTCGTGCCCAACACGATCACCGTCGTGGAAGGCGACACGCTGCAGCTCACCTTCGTGAACCCGGAGGACGACGAGCATGCGTTCGTGCTGCACGACCTGTTCGTGAAGCTCCCCGGCCAGGCGGTCACGCACGTCACCTACGTTGCCCGCGCGGCGGGCATCTACGACTTCTCGTGCGGCATCCCGTCCCACGTGCCCATGATGCGCGGCCAGCTGGTCGTGCTGCGCCCCGAGGCGGTGACGCCGGCCGGCCCCTGATGGGCGCCGTCACGCCC
>DASZRI010000221.1:0-6609 GCA_035549215.1 Gemmatimonadaceae bacterium
CCGTCAGGTACAGCCCGAACGTCTCGGTGTGGTCGTACGACGTCATGTCCAGCCACTGCGAGCGCAGCCCGAAGTCGGTGGACGCCAGGAACCAGAGGTACTTGCCGCTGGCGTCGAACGCCGGCCACACCGCGTCGGCCATGCCGTCCGTCGCCTGGTGCGTCTGCCCCGTCTGTACGTCGTACACGAAGATCGCCTTGTACAGCGAGCTCAGGTGCGCCACGTACGCGATGTAGCGCGAGTCGGGGCTCCACGTGGGGTTCATCGTCCGCTGCGGCACCATCCACGGGTCGTTGCCGATGATCTTCGCCTGCCCCGTGGCCACGTCGAGCAGCCACAGGTGCAGGTTGGTGTCATGGTAGAAGATGTACTTGCCGTCGGGCGACCACTCCGGCGTGTAGTAGTGCGTCGGGTTCGGCAGCCTGATCGTGCGCGGCGGCGTGATGCCGTCCTGGGCCTCGATCACCAGCTCGTACTCGCCTGACTTGTCGCTGAAGTACGACACGAACTTGCCGTCCGGCGACCAGGCCGGCGCGATCTCGGCCGAGCCGCTCGAGTTGGTCATGTCGCGCACGTCGCCCTTCTCGGCGGGGATCGTGAAGATCTCCCCGCGCGCCTCGACCAGCGCGCGCTTGCCGGTGGGCGAGATGGCCAGGCTGGCGATGCGGTTCGAGACGTCGGTCCAGTGCGGCATCATCCACGGGAAGTCGCCCCTGACCGTGATGTTCACGACGTGCTCGCGCCCCGTCTTCGGGTCGAGCTCGTGCACCTCGCCGCCCTGCTCGAACACCAGCACGCCGTCGCCCGAGTCGAGCGTCTTCACGTCGAAGCCGGTGAAGTGCGTCACCTGCGCCAGCTTCTTCGTGGCCATGTCGTACGACCAGACGTTGGACACGCCGTCACGGTCCGACAGGAAGTACACGACGTTGCCCACCCACGCCGGCTCCATGTCCTTGGAATCGGTCCACGGCGGCGTCACCACGTCGTACGTCTTGAGGTCCATGATCCAGATCGCGCGGTTCTGCCCACCGCGATAGTTGCGCCGCTCCTCGTCCCACGAGTTGTTCATGCGGTACGCCACGTAGCGTCCGTCGGGCGAGACCTGCCCCTGGTACGCGCGCGGCATCGGCATCGGCTCCACGACGCCGCCGGTGGCGGGCACCGTGTAGAAGCGGGGAATGGCCGTCGGTCCGTCGGAGGCTCGCGTCGACTGGAAGACGACGCGCGAGCCATCGGGTGTCCAGCCCACCGGGATGTCCGGTGAGGGATGCCACGTGAGGCGCCGCGGCTGCCCGCCGTCCGCCGCGACGACGTACACGTCGGTGTTCCCCTCGTATTCGGCGGCGAACGCGAGCCACTTGCCGTCCGGCGAGAAGTGCGGGTCGGACGTCGCGCCCTGGAAGCTCGTGATGCGCCGGGCGTCGCCCCCCGCGCGCGGCGCGATCCAGATGTTCTGGGCGTAGGCGAAGGCGATCTGCGTGGCGCTCACCGTGGGCGAGCGCAGCATGCGCGTCTGCGCGGCGGCGTCGGTGCCCGGAACAGCGAGCACGCCGGCGGCCACGAGCATCGAGAGGCGGGAGAGACGAGTCATCGCAACGAGTGACGAAGAGGGGACGGTGCGCTCCGCGGGCGGGCACCCGCTGGGCGGGATCGCGTATAGCATGGTGCCCGGCGCACGGATCGGCTAGTATTGTCCGCCCGCCCCCCGACTCCCCGCCCATGGCCATCGAACACATCTCCGACACCGCCCGCTGGGTCGCCGTCTACCGCGCCATGGAAACGGAGCGCCCCGACGCGATCTTCCGCGACCCCTACGCGCGCCTGCTGGCCGGCGATCGCGGCGAGGACATCGTGAATGCGATGGCGCGCGGCCGCTCCATGGCATGGGCGATGATCGTCCGCACCGCGCTGTTCGACGAGATCATCCTCGACGTGCTCCGGCAGGACCGCGTGGACATGGTGATCAACCTGGCCGCCGGGCTCGACGCGCGCGCCTGGCGGATGGACTTGCCGGCCGACCTGCGCTGGGTGGACGTGGACCTGCCCGAGATCCTTGCCTACAAGGCGGACGTGCTCAGGCACGAGACGCCGACGTGCCGCTACGAGGCCGTCGCCGCGGACCTCCGTGAGGCGTCGGTGCGACAGGCGTTGTTCGCACGGCTCGGCAACGAGTCGCACCGCGCGCTCGTGGTGACCGAGGGGCTGCTGGTCTACCTCACGGAGCCGCAGGTGAGCGCGCTCGCCACCGACCTGCACGCCATGCGCACGTTCCAGTGGTGGCTCATCGACCTCGCGAGCCCGCGGCTCCTCGAGATCATGCGCAAGTACTGGGGCAAGGCGGTGGAGCGCGGCTCGGCACCGTTCCTGTTCGGCCCGGCGCAGGGGACGGCGTGGTTCGCGCCGATGGGCTGGCGCGAGGTCCAGTTCCGCTCGACGATGCTCGAGGGACGCCGGCTCAGGCGCGAGATGCGCGGCACGTGGCTTTGGCGATTCCTGTCGCGGCTGTCGTCGCGGAAGCGGCAGGAGGAGTTCGTCCGGATGTCGGGCACCGTGCTGCTGGAGCGCCGCTAGCCGGCGCTCACGGGTCCCACACCGCGTAGGCCACGCGGTTCTTTCCCCAGCGCTTCATCGCGTACATCGTCGTGTCGGCGATGCGCAGCAGCTCGTCGGGCGATGCGGGCATGCGGCGGAAGGTGACGACGCCCATGCTCGCAGTCACCGGCCTCTCGCGCGCGCCCAGCTGGCGATTGAGCGCGCCGTGCAGCTTGGCGATGACGCGCTGCGCGGGTTCGCAGTCGGTCTCCGGCAGCAGGACGACGAACTCGTCGCCGCCAATGCGGGCCACGGAGTCCGTGTCGCGGAGGTGCTCGCGCAGCGCCTGCGCGGACGCACGGAGGACCCGGTCGCCCTCACTGTGCCCCAGCTCGTCGTTCACGCGCTTGAAGTCGTCCAGGTCCACGTACGCGGCGGTGAGCGGGTGGCCATAGCGCCGTGCGCGGCTGATCTCTCCCGCCGCGCGGTCGTGGAACTCGCGCGAGTTCATCGCGCCGGTGAGGAAGTCGGTCCGCGCCATCCGCCGTTCTCGCGTCAGCACGCGGCGCAGCTCGGACACCAGCAGCGCGACCGTGATGAAGATCCCCATGCGGAACGCGCCGTTCCAGTAGAGCATTGCCGGGTGCGACCAGACGTGGTGCTGGGCTCGGTCCACGAAGATCCACACCACCGGGGTCGCGATGCCGAGCGCGACGGACGATCGCCAGCCGACCATCCACGCGGCGGCGGCGACCGGCCACAGGTACACGAACGCGAAGCTGAGTTCGAACCCCGTCAGGTAATCGACCCAGGCAAACACGAGCATGGCCGCGAACGCCCCTGCCGCCCATGCGGTCCGAGACCTCGGCTCCGCCATCCAGTTGATTTCCGTCACCGATGCTCCGCCTCCATGCGGCAAAGGTGCGGTCAGGCGGCTTCGTGCGTAATCGCCAAGTCCCCTACGGGCGCCAATGTTTTCCCCGGCCCGCGTCCGGCTGGCGCCCAGGGCACATGCGACGAGCCCCCTCCGAGGTTCCGGAAGGGGCCCGTCGTCCCGCCGTGCGCGGGTGTCGGGGGGACACGCCGCGCCGCCGGTCGGTCAGAAGCCAACCACGCCCTCGACCATGAAGCCCTTGAACTTGCCGCCGTTGCGGATGTCGGTCACGGGGAAGTTGTTGTACACCTGGTTGGTGTACTCGAACTTGGCGAGTACGTTCTTCGTCACGAACCAGCCGCCTGCCAGCGACCAGCGGTCCGCCCCCACGTCACCGGGCATCCCGACCAGCTCGCCCTTGGCCGTGTTGTAGCGGTACCCGACGTACATCTGCTCTTCCGGGAAGAAGCGGTACACCACCTCGCCGTCGAGCTGGCGCCAGGTCCGGTCAGACGTTTCCGTCGCCGCGCTGCCCGTCACCGTCTCGATGTTGCCGAACAGCTCGAGCCCCTGGTACTTGATGAACGGGTTCAGCACGAAGGCGTGCACCTTGCTGCGGAGTCCCGGCTGGATCTCGCCCGACCAGGCGTTCGAGGTCGTCGTGGACGAGGCGTTCTCCATCACGTCGAAGTAGTGCGAGCCGCCGCGGTCACCGCTGTAGAGCGTGTTGTTCTGGGACTTCTGCGTGATGTACGTGGAGCCGGTGAGCCGGAAGCGGAAGTCGCTCGTGACCTGCTGGTCGAAGCCGAGCTTGCCCAGGTACGTCGGCGCGCGCTGCCCCGGGCCTTCCACCGTGCCACGGATCTCGCCGCCGGTGATCCCGCCCATCGCCATCCACGGGCCATTGCGCAGGTAGAGCTCGGCGCCGATTTCCGTGGTGAAGGCATCCATGATCAGGTTGCCGACGAAGGGATTGTAGATCGCGTTGCCCGCGTCCGAACGGCGGAAGTGCTGGTCGCCGTAGTTGACCTCGAAGTGGCCGACGCGCAGCGTGGCGTACTTCATGATCTCGTTCAGCGCCGGGATGTCCCAGGGCGAGGCGTCGATCAGGAAGTAGCCGTCCTTCACCCACGTCTCGTTGTGGTGCCGCGTCGAGAGGTAGCTCGTGAGCGCCACGCGGATGCCCGGGGCGAGCTGGGTGTTCATGTACAGGTTGGCCATCGCGTTGTTGAAGCCCGGGCCGATGGGCATCAGCTTGTTCTGGTCAACGCCGCTGACCACCTTGGGCACCGACGTGGTCTGGTGCGTCAGGTTCTGGAAGTCCTGCGTGAAAGCCGCGCCCCACGCCGTGTGGAGCGGCGAATACTTCGTGGTGTCCTGCTTGGGAGACTCGAAGACGTTCACCCCGGTCTGGTCCAACGGGCGAATGTGCTGGATCTTGTCCGCTCCGCCCTGCGCGAAAGCGGAAGCCGGCAGCACGCAGGCGAGCAGAGCCAGTGTGGCGGCGCTGAGATTGCGGCGTGCGTTTGTCATATGACGGTCTATGGGGCTGGGGGGACTCCCATCGCCGACCCGGGAGTGGATCGGCCGTTCATCCCTGTGGCACCGAGTCTACCGTCACCAGGAGGCGTAAACAGTCGGACAAACATCGTGACATGTTTACGGGCAAACAGGCAGCGCGAGTGAGGATTTCCCCCACAGGAAATCCATCGCCTCCAATGCAAGCGGGGGCGCCGTAACACTCGGCGCCCCCGCAACTTCCCGTGGCCTGTGGCTCTCGTGCGCCACGCACGCCCTATGACAGGCCGACGATCTCGCCGTTCGGCTTGATGAACATGTTCTCCGCCGCAGGCACCTTGGGCAGTCCGGGCATCGTCATGATGTCGCCCGCCTTGGCCACCACGAACCCGGCACCGGCAGAGCCGTACACTTCGTTGATCGTGATGCGGAAGCCCTTTGGCGTCCCCAGCCGCGTGGGATCGTCCGTAAGCGAGTACTGCGTCTTGGCAATGCACACCGGCGTGTTGCCGAGCCCGATCGACTCCAGGTAGTCGATCGCGCGATCGGCGGCCGGCGCGTAATCCGCCCCGTCGCCGCCGTACACCTTGCGCACGATCGTGTCGATCTTCTCGCGGATCGGGAGCGCGGTGTCGTACAACGGCGCGTAGTGCGCCGTGCGCTGGTCGAGCAGCGCAAGCACGTGCCGCGCCAGGTCCTCGCCCCCTGCCCCGCCCTTGGCCCACACCTCGGTGAGTGCCACGGGCACGCCGAGCTTGTCCACGAAATCGCGCACCATGTTCAGCTCGGCGTCGGTGTCGCTCAGGATGCGGTTGATGGCGACCACCACCGGCAGCCCGAACTGCTGGACGTTGCGCACGTGATGCGCCAGGTGCGGCAGCCCGCGCTCGAGCGCGCCGAGGTCTTCCTTCGTGAGCGACTTCTTGTCCAGCCCGCCCTGCATCTTGAGCGAGCGCACGGTGGCCACGAGGACCGCCGCCTCAGGGTTCAGCCCGCCGAAGCGGCACTTGATGTCGAGGAATTTCTCGGCGCCCAGGTCGGAACCGAACCCGGCTTCCGTGACAACCACGTCGCCCAGCGCCAGCGCCGACCGCGTGGCGAGGATGCTGTTGCAGCCGTGCGCGATGTTGCCGAACGGCCCCGCGTGCACGAATGCCGGCCCGCCCTCGAGCGTCTGCACGAGGTTGGGGCGGATCGCGTCCTTGAGCAGCATCGTCATCGCGCCGGCGGCCCTGAGGTCGCGCGCGCGCACGGGCTGGCGCGCGCTCCCCGCCGTCGCGCCGATGATTATCCGTCCCAGCCGCTCCTCGGGGTCTTCGCGGCTCGTGGCCAGCGCCACCACGGCCATCACCTCGCTGGCGGGAATGATCACCCACCGCTCCTCGCGCACGATCCCGTTCCCCACGCCGCCCAGGCCGATCACCGCCTGACGCAGCGCCCGGTCGTTCATGTCGATCGTGCGCGGCCACGTGATGCGGCGCGGGTCGATGTTGAGCGCGTTCCCCTGCTGCAGGTGGTTGTCGAGCATCGCGGAGAGCAGCGCGTGCGCGCTCGAGATCGCGTGGAAGTCGCCCGTGAAGTGGAGATTGATGTCGTCCATCGGCACGACCTGCGCGTAGCCTCCGCCCGCCGCGCCCCCCTTCACGCCGAACACCGGACCGAGGCTCGGCTCGCGAATGCACAGC
>DASZRI010000222.1:0-4060 GCA_035549215.1 Gemmatimonadaceae bacterium
CGCAGCTCGCGCCGGACCCGCTTGAGCTCGGGCGAGGCGTCGTCGCGCACCTGGCCGTCATCGTCGAACACGCGGGCGATCGCGTCCTCCACGGGCCGTGCGCTCACCAGCCGCTCGGTGAACGGGGCGAGGACGGCCCGCGCCACCGCGGCGCGACGCGCGTCGGTGAGCGCCTCGCGCGTGAGGCGCGACGCGCGCAGGAGCTGCGCGCCGTCGAGCAGCTCGGCCGCCGTCCACGTGCTGCCCACGACGCGCAGCCGCACCAGCGGCTGCGAGAGGTCGGGCCGCAGCTCCGGGTGCCACGCCGGCTCCGTGGCGCGCAGGCTGCGCACGGCGGCCACGCGCTCGTGCTCGGTGTCGAGCCAGGCGCGATCGGTGCGCGGCCGGAGCGCGCGGACGCGCTCCGCCCCGAGGGACGAGGTGGCGCGCTCGGCCACGAGGGCCAGGACGCGCGGAAACTCCAGGACGGCGAGCGCGTGCGAATTCACGGGAGGTCAGCGGGGGAGAATGCAACGGGACCCGAGCGGGCGGCTTCGGCCGTCGCTGCGGGTCCCGGGTACTGCATGGCGCGCATGGTCACCCTTGCTTGCCGAGTTCCTCGCGGGCAATCGCGCTGATGGTACTGCCCTCGGCCCTGCCCTTGAACTGCGGCACGACCTTTCCCATCACCGCCCCCAGGTTGGTGGCACCGGCCGCGATCGCGGCGCGCACGGCGGCGCGCAGCTCCTCGGGGTCCACCTGCGCCGGGAGGTACTTCTCCAGGAGCGTGACTTCCGCCTGCTCCCGGCCCGCCAGGTCGTCGCGCTTGGCCGCCGTGTACATCTCGACCGACTCGCGACGCTTCTTGATGCCCTTCCGCAGGACGTCCATGACGTCCTCGTCGGTCAGGTCCCGCTTGAGCTCGATGGAGCGATTCTTGATGTCCGACACGATCGTGCCGAGCAGCAGCGTCGCGGCCTTGTCCTGCGCCTTGCGCGACGCGTTAAGATCGTCCTGGAGTCGAGCGAGCAGCGCGGACATGACTACGCGCGGCTCCGGCGGTTCTTGCGAATGGCCGCGTTCATCTTGCGCTTGCGGCGTTCGCTCGGCTTTTCATAGTGACGATGCTTGCGCAGATCGGAGAGGATCCCGGCCTTCTCGCACTTCTTCTTGAAGCGCTTGAGCGCCCGCTCGAAGTTCTCATCGTCGTGGATGATGACTTCCGACAAAAGTTCTCTCCCCCCTTCGCGGCGTTTGCGGCGCCAGTTAAGTAAGTGTAGCCAAGGAATTTACAGCGCAGGGCCGGAAGGGCGCAAGACCGGGGACTGCGCAGGGCCGAAACGGCGCAACGGCGGACTGCGGTACTGCCAACCGCGGTACTGCCAACTGCGGTACTGCCAACTGCGGTACTGCCAACCGCGGTACTGCCAACCGCGATACTGCCAACCGCGGTACTGCCAACCGCGGCCCCCGCCCTCACCCCGGCGGCCAGTCCAGGTGCCGCCCGCCCAGCAGGTGCAGGTGCAGGTGGAACACCGTCTGCCCACCGTCCGCGTTCGTGTTCACGACGATGCGATAGCCGCGCTCCGCGATCCCCTCGCGCTGCGCCACCTCCACCGCCATCTGCGTCATCTGCGCCATCACCAGCGGGTCGCGCAGGTCGTTCAGCGACGCGACGTGCACCTTCGGGATCACCAGCACGTGCACCGGCGCCTGCGGCCCGATGTCGCGAAACGCCAGCGCATGTTCGTTCTCCGCCACGACCGTCGCCGGGATCTCGCCCCGCACGATCCGGCAGAACAGGCAGTTGTCCGCCATTCCTCCTCCCGGTTGTCTACCGCGCCACCTGTGCGCCGCGAACGATCGCCGCGGCGGCCACGCCCGCCGTCTCGAACCGCAGCGTCGTCGCGGCAAGGGATACCGCGCGCCACCCCGCGTCCACCAGCAGGCCGCGCTCGCCGTCCTCGAAGCCACCCTCGGGGCCGAGGACCAGCGCCACGTCGTCGAACGGCGCGCACGACGCCAGCGGCGCCCCGCCGCGATCCAGCAGGAACCGCGCCCCCGCACGCACCACCGACACCAGCTCTTCCGGCGTGCACTCGTCCCGCAACTCGGGCAGCCACGCGCCCGACGACTGCTCGAGCGCGCTGATCATTCGCGCCTGCACCTTGCGCCGGAACGCGTCGCCCTCGCCGCGCGGTGACACGCTCCGCGAGCGCGCAAACATCACCGGCTGCCACACGCTCACGCCCAGCTCCGTCGCCTTCTCGGCGAGCCAGAGCATGCGATCGCGATCCGCGACCGGCACGCAGAGCACAAGGGGCCTCGGCCGCGGCACGTCCTCGACGTCGTCCAATGCGACATCCACCGCTTCGCGCCTGATGCGCGAGATCGTGCCCCCGGCCATCGCGCCGAGCCCGTTGGTGACGCGAATCCGCGTCCCCTCCGCCATGCGGCGCACGCGCATGTGGTGCGCGGCGCCCTCGCCAAGCACGGCGATGGCGCCCGCGGCCAGCCGGCCGTCGCCATGGAACGTCGCTACGCCCTCGCGATCGCGACCGACCACCAGATGTCCTCGGCGTCCTCGGCCAGCACGCGCCAGCCCGAGCGCCGCAGCACGTCGAGCATCTCGTCCCGCTCCGCCGCCAGGATTCCGCTCAGGATCGCGTGCCCGTCCGGGGTGAGCGCCTGCTCGATGACGGGCAGCAGCGCGACCAGCACCGACGAGATGATGTTTGCCAGCACGAGGCGCACCGGCGCGACGAGCGGCAGGAGCTGCGCGGCGTCGCCCTCGATCACGGTCACGCGGTCGGCCACGCCGTTGCGCGCCACGTTCGACTCGGCGTTCGCAATCGCATCGTGGTCCATCTCGATGGCCGCCACCCGGGATGCCCCGAGCATGGCCGCGGCGATGGCGAGTACGGCGCTTCCCGCCCCCAGGTCCGCCACGCGGTCGCCGGGATGGATGAACTGCGGGAGCAACCGGATGACGCCCCGCGTCGTCGCGTGCTCGCCCGTGCCGAACGCCATCTCCGGCTCGATGACGATGGTGCGCGCGGGGTCGAAGCGGTCGGCCAGCCACGGTGGCGCGACGACCAGCGCGCCGAGGTCGTGGGCGCCAACGCCCTGCTTCCACTGCTCCGACCAGTCCACGTCGGGGAGCGGCGCCTGCGTCACTTCCGCCGCCGGACATTCTGCGCGGACCGCCGCGACCAGCGCGGCGATGTCCACGGTCTCGTCCACGTGCGTGACGAGCGCATCGGCGTCCTCGTGCACGCCCTGCGCGCCGGCCGCGAACATCGCGGCGATCACGGCCTCGCGCGCATCAGGCACGCGAATGCGGAGCGAGGTCCAGGTCATGGTGCGATGCCGCGCACGGAGCGCCCCGCGCGAGCGGAGGTCACGCGCCGAGCGCTTCCTTCATGCGCGCCCAGAAGCTCTTCTCGCGCGTCGCCTGCGGCGCCGCCTTCTGGATCCTGGCCAGCTCGTTGATCAGCCGCTCTTCGTCCTCGGTGAGGCGATCCGGCGTCCAGAGCTGGACGCGCACGTGCAGGTCGCCGGTGCCGCCGGCATTCACGCGCGGCAGGCCGCGTCCCTTGAGGTGGAAGAGCTGGCCGCTCTGCGTGCCCGGCGGGATGCGCAGCATGACGCTCGACGTGACCGTGGGCACGGCGACATCCGTGCCCAGCGCGAGCTGCGGATACGTGACGAGCACCTCGGTGTAGAGGTCCTCGCCGTCGCGCTCGAAGCGCGGATCGTCCGCCACCTCGAACACGACGTGCACGTCGCCGCGTGCGCCGCCGCGCGCGCCCGCGTTGCCCGCCCCGCGCATGGTCATGTACTGCCCCGTGGCCACGCCGGCGGGGATCTTGATCGTGAGCTCCCGCTCGCCGCGCACCCGCCCCTCGCCGCGGCACTTCTTGCACGGCGACGGGATGATCGTGCCCTCGCCCCTGCACGTCGGGCACGGCACGACCGTCAGGAACTGGCCGAAGAACGAGCGCTGCGCGCGCCGCACCTCGCCCGCGCCGCCGCAGCTGGAGCACGCCTGCGCGCGCGTGCCGGGCTCGGCGCCCGAGCC
>DASZRI010000223.1:0-6245 GCA_035549215.1 Gemmatimonadaceae bacterium
CGAGGGCCACGATCGGCGTCGCGGTCATGCGGGCCACTCCAGGCATCCACGAATGTCGCCGAGCGCGCGGACGCCATTCGCGTCGCACCAGCGGGCCAGGTCGCGCACCACGCGCTCCGGCTGGCGGGGATCCTTGAGCGCCGCCGTCCCCATGCCGACGAGCGTCGCGCCGGCCATGACGTACTGCAGCGCGTCCTGCGCGGTGCGCACTCCACCCAGCCCGATGACCGGCACCGCGACGGCGCGCGTCACGCGCCACGTGGCAAGCACGCCCACCGGGAGGATGGCGCTGCCGCTGACGCCGCCGCTTCCCCAGCCGAGCGCGGGGCGCCGCGCGCGCACATCCACCACGAGGCCGGGGATCGTGTTCACGACGGTGATCGCATCGGCGCCGGCGTCCACCGACGCGCGCGCGGTGCGCGCGATGTCCGGCAGGATGGGCGACAGCTTCACGAGCAGCGGGCGCCGCGTCGCGGCGCGGGCCCGCGCAACGACCGACGCGAGCGCCGCGTCGTCGGCGCCGAACTCGAGCCCCCCGGCCTTCGTGTTCGGGCAGCTCAGGTTGAGCTCGTACGCGTCAATGGCCGCGACGTGCTCGTCGCGTTCCATGCGCGTGATGACGCGCGCGTACTCGTCCACCTCGAAGCCGACGACGTTCACGAGCTTGCGCAGGCGCGGCGCGTGGGAGGCGAGCCAGGGCAGGTGGTCGGCGCACACCGCCTCGACGCCCGGGTTCGCGAGCCCGACCGCGTTGATCATGCCGCCGTCGAACTCGGCGACCCGCGGCGCCGCGTTTCCTGCGCGCGGCGCGAGGCTGACGGCCTTCGTCACGAGCCCGCCGAGCGCGTCCAGGTTCATGACGCCCGCGAGTTCGTGTCCATAGCCGGCGGTGCCGGCGGCGAGGACGATGGGGTTCTGGAAATCGAGGCCCGCGGCGCTGGTGCGGAGCGCGGGAGACCCACTCATCGCCGCCCGCCCGCGGTGTTGCTGTCCGTGCTCACGCGCCGCTGGTACCCGTTCAGGTACTCGACCGTCGCGTCGGCGATGGCGTCGGCGATCGCCTGCTGCGTGCGCGGGTTGCTGATGAACGCCGCGTCGTCGGGGTTCGTGCCGAAGCCGATCTCGACGAGCACGGCGGGCATGAAGGCCGTCACGAGCACCATGAACCCGGCCTGCTTGACGCCGCGGCTCGGCCCCGGCTCCACCGCGCCCAGCGTCTGCTGGATGCGGTCGGCCAGGTCGGCGGACTCGCGCAGGTGCTCGTTCTGCTTCATGTCGCTCAGGATGAAGCTGAGCGGGTCGTCGGTGCTGACCTTGGTGTCGGTCTCGAAACGCACCGACGCGTTTTCCATGCGTTCCACGCGGCGCGCGTCCTCGGTCTTGGCCTCGGACAGGAAGTACGTCTCGAATCCGCGCGCGGCGCCGGGGTTCTTCCAGTTCGGGTTCGCGGCGTTGACGTGCACGGAGACGAACAGGTCGCCACCGGCCTGGTTGGCGATGCGCCCGCGGTCGCCGAGGGCGATGAGCGTGTCGCGGGTGCGGGTATAGGTGACGTTGACGCCGCGTTCCTCGAGCGCCTTGCCGAGCTTGAGCGCGACCTGGAGGGTGATGTTCTTCTCGTAGATCTTCGGGCCGCCGCCGACCGGCCCGGACATGCCGTTGTCGGGCCCGCCGTGCCCGGCGTCCACGATGACGCGGCGCGACACGCCCGGCTCCAGGTGCGGGCGCGCGTTCGCCGACGCCGCGGCGCGCACGGCCGGCGTCGCGGCCGCGAGCTGGAACGCGGCGAGCGCGAGCGCGATCACCGGACGCGCCCCACGCGGGCCATCTCGCGCTCCGCATCGCGTGCGCGCGCGGCGTCCCGCTTGTCGTGCAGCTTCTTGCCCTTGCCCAGCGCGATCGTCACCTTGGCCACCCCGTTCTTGAAGTAGAGCTCGAGGGGGACGAGGGTCAGGCCCTCCCGCTCCACGGCCCCAATGAGACGACGGATTTCCCGCTTGTGGAGCAACAGCTTGCGGGTCCGGGTGGGCTCGTGGTTGTTGTAGCTGCCCTGGGCGTAGGGGGCGATGTGGAGGTTCAGGAGGTACACCTCGCCGTCCTTGACGATCCCGTAGGCGTCGTTGAGCTGGGCCCTGCCCTCGCGCAGCGACTTGACCTCGGTACCGGACAGCACGAGGCCCGCCTCCCACGTGTCCAGGATGTGGTAGTCGAAGCGGGCGCGCTTGTTACGCGCAATCGGTTCCTTGTCGTTCGTTGACTTCATCTTCTGCGCTGAATAATATTCTGGTCTTCGCCGAAGTGGTGGAATTGGTAGACGCGCTGCGTTCAGGGCGCAGTGGGCGCATGCCCGTGTGGGTTCGAGTCCCACCTTCGGCACTGCAGGAGTTCAGGGGCGCGGTCTCATCGAGATCGCGCCCTTCGTACATCCCGGGGGTGCCTTGGCTTGGCGGCTTCGGCGCTGGCCGCGGAGGCCGTCAGCGCTTGAGCAGCGCCGACGGCGGGACGTTCTCGGGCAGGCTCGCCTGGCCGAACGCCTGGCGGAGCGACTCGTTGGCCGAGAGCAGGTACTGGGAGAGCAGCTCGCCGGCGCGGATCACGCCGGCGTCCCGGTCGCGGAACGATCCGCCGGAAAACGCAAGGAGCGTGCGCCCGAGCCGCTCCGGCGTCGCCGCCGTGACGCGGGCGCCGATCGCATCGCGGTAGGCGCCCAGCCGGTCGTTGAACTGCCGCTGCGCCAACTCCACGCGATCGGGATCGATGTGCGGGTCACGCTCGAACGCCGCCGTCAGCGTGTGCGCGACCACGGCGCCCGTGCGGTCATCGAGGGCGTCGCGCTGCGCGGTGACGAGCCCGAGGGCCCGGCGCGCATAGCGCAGCTCCCATGCCGCGTGATCGCGGTCGCCGCGCGTGGCCGTGGCCGCGAGCCAATCCACGTCTGCCGCGGCGGGCTCCCCGAGCAGCGCGGCGACGTAGCGGTCGGCGCGCTCCTGCAACTGTCGCTCGGCCCGCCAGGCTCCGAAGATCGGCATGGGACGACCGGCGCGCGGCGGCGGCGCTACCGCGGTTCGAGGACCGGAAGGCCGCGGCCCGCCGGGACCTCGGCCGCATCGGGAAGCCCGACGCGCACGCGCACCTCGTGCTCCTCGTGCAGGAGGTCGGACAGGCGGACGCCGTCCAGCACCTCGTCGATCTTGTGCTGCAGGAGCATCCACACCGGGCGGATGCTGCACTCGTGCGCCGCGGAGCAGCGCGACTCCTCGACCGGATGCGAGACGCAGTGCAGGTCGAAGGTGGTGAGCTCGGAGGCCGTGATGACGTCGCGCACCGAGATCTCCTGCGGCGGGCGCGCCAGCGCGTAGCCGCCGTGCGCGCCGCGCGTGCTCTTCACGATCTCGGCCCGTCGCAGGCGCAGGAGGATCTGCTCGACGTAGTCCACCGGCAGGCGCTCGCGCGCGGCGATGTCGCGGCCAGTGACCGGCCCCTCGTCGATGCGCTTCGCCAGGTGAAGCGCGCAGATGACGCCGTATTCGGCGAGTGTGGTGATGCGCACCTGTTCAGGTTAACGGGAGCCGGGGGCGGCGGGAAGAGGGAGGCACGCGCCTCCCCTTCCCGCCTGCGCCCGCATCAGCCGGCGGAGACGCCGCCGTGCTTTCCGCCAGGCACGCCGATGTCGGTCATCTTCCGCAGGTCGAGCACGCGGTCGATCTCGTCGGCCGGGAGCACCTGTTCCCGCTTCACCAGCTCGCGGATGAGCACGCCTTCCTTGACCGAGCGCTTGCTCAGCTCGGCGGCCTTGGCGTAGCCGATCTGCGGCGCGAGCGCCGTAGCGAGCGCGGCGGACCGCTCGAGCCAGTACTCGCACTGCGCGCGGTTGGCCTCGATACCCGACACGCACCGCTCGGCGAGCACCGTCGCCGCGCTGGCGAGGATGATCATCGAGAACATCACGTTGTGCGCGATGACCGGCATCATCACGTTGAGCTCGAGCTGCCCGTGCTCGGCCGCCGCGGCCACGCAGGCATCGTTGCCGATGACCTGGAAGCACACCTGGTTGACCATCTCGGGGATGGACGGGTTGATCTTGCCCGGCATGATGGACGACCCGGGCTGCACGGCCGGCAGGATGATCTCGTCCAGGCCGGTGCGCGGGCCGCTGACCATGAGGCGGAGGTCGCTGACGATCTTGCTCAGGTCGAGCGCGAGCACCTTGAGCACCGACGAGAACGCCGCCGCGTCGCCCATGCTCTGCATGAGCTGCACGCGATCCGCGCCCACGCGCAGGTCGAGGCCGGTGACCTGGCGCAGGTACTTGTTCATGAGCACCGGGTATTCGGGCTCGACGTTGACGCCCGTGCCCACGGCGCTGCCGCCGATGCCGAGGTCGCGCAGGAAGTCGGCCACCTGCTCCAGGCGGCGGATGCTGCGGTCGAGCGTGCCGGCGTATGCGGTGAACTCCTGCCCCAGGCGGATGGGCATCGCGTCCTGCAGGTGCGTGCGGCCCGACTTGAGCACGTCGTCGAACTCGCGCCCCTTGGCGGCGAACGCATCGCGCAGGCCGGCGATGGCCGTCACGAGCGGGCCGAGGAGGTCGAGCGTGCCGAGGCGGATGGCCGTGGGGATCACGTCATTCGTGGACTGCGCCATGTTGACGTGGTCGTTCGGGTGCACCGGCGAGTAGGTGCCGCGGGCGCCGCCGAGCAGCTCGTTGGCGCGGTTGGCGAGCACCTCGTTGCAGTTCATGTTGTGCGAGGTGCCGGCGCCGGCCTGGTAGGGATCGACGACGAAGTGCGCGTCGTGCTTGCCGGCCAGGACCTCGTCCGCGGCGGCGACGATGGCGTCGGCGAGCTTCGCGTCGAGCCGTCCCGTCTCCTTGTGCGTGAGCGCGGCGGCCTTCTTGATCCAGACGACGGCGCGGACGAATTCGCGGAGCGGCTTGAGGCCGCTGATCGGGAAGTTCTGCACGGCGCGCACGGTCTGCACGCCGTAATAGGCATCCGCCGGGACCTCGAGGGGGCCGAGCGGATCCTTCTCAGTGCGAGTGGTGGTCATGGCCGGAACCAGTGGGTGCTAAGGATGGACTGCGGGTACGTGGTGAAAACTACACCCTGCGCGCGGCGCCCGGCGGGTCGCTCCGCCCGGGTCGGGCGCTCAGCGGGTGGGCGGGATCTCGAGGGCGTTCGCGAAGCGGTTGAACATCGCGAACGCGGAGATCACGCCGACGATCTCGACGACCTGTGCCGGGCTCCATGCCGCCTCGAGGCGGGCGTACGCGTCGGGCGGCACGCGGCCGGCGTCGTGCGTCATGTGGTCGGCCACCTCGAGGGCCACCTGCCATGCCGGCTCGAACCCGTCAAAGGGCGGCACCTGCACCGCCTCGAGCTGCGCGTCCGTCGCTCCCTGCCGCCTTGCCAAGGCGGTGTGGGAGGCCAGTCAATACTCGCAGTTGTTGATGCGCGAGACGCGGACGCTGAGCAGCTCCTTGAGCAGCACGGGAACCTCGCCGGGTCCCATCACCGCGGACAGGTGCGCGGCGAGCGTGCGCAT
This sequence comes from Gemmatimonadaceae bacterium, assembly GCA_035549215.1. Lineage (GTDB taxonomy): Bacteria > Gemmatimonadota > Gemmatimonadetes > Gemmatimonadales > Gemmatimonadaceae > JAGWRI01. The sequence continues at coordinate 5,545 of DASZRI010000223.1, forward strand.
GATCGGCGGGCGATGCGCCGCGACGCGGAACAGGTTCGGGACCTTGCCCCGCTCGCGCATGAACGCATCGAACGTCTCGCGCACGGGCGCGGCCTCCGGGGCATCGGCGGCGATGCGGGTGACACGCGGTTCGTGTTCCATCCGGTCAGCTCCTTGTGCGCAGGTCGCGCACGGCAAGCACGACGGCCACGGCAATGCCGACCATCGCCACGCCAAGCAGGAACACGCTGAACACGTGCAGCTGGCCGAAGGCGATGCGCAGCGGGTTGTTGACGGGCAGGCTGTCCACCGGCACACCCATGCGGGCGCGCAGGCGCTCGATCCAGTTGTCCACGATGAACTGCGCGAGCGCGCACGCCGTGCCGGCAAGTGCCGCGAACAGGACGCGCGGCTTGAAGCGCGACGTGGCGTCGGTCCACACGCCGAAGACCATGATCGCAGCGGCAGCGGCCATTCCCGACCAGAAGATCACCGGCAGTACGCGGCCGACGACGTCACCGGCCAGGGTGCGCGTGGGGAGGACGGCGAACGCGGCGGGCGCGACGACGACGGCAAGCAGCACGCTGGCGCCGAGCCAGAACGCGCCGACCACGACCTGGCCGATGGCCCCGGCGTGTCGCGTCATCGCTTCACCGTCATCGCGGTGCGATTCAGGAACGGATTCGACACCAGCTCCGCGCCGATGGTCGTGAGCGGGCCGT
>DASZRI010000224.1:0-2258 GCA_035549215.1 Gemmatimonadaceae bacterium
CGGCCGAAGGCAAGCGCAGTGACTGGGGCGAAGTCGTAACAAGGTAGCCGTAGGGGAACCTGCGGCTGGATCACCTCCTTACCGGAGTCGGTGAGTAAGCGCCCCCCTCGGGGATCGCGCGGAAAACCACTCGGAAGTCGCGCCATCCACGACTCACATTCGATTCTCCATATCCGCGCCCCGGCTGGCTCCTGCCCGCCGGGGCGTCGGCTTTTCCAGGCGCCAGCCGTTGCACGTCCGCGTCGCACGCCGCCCACCCGGCCGCCCCAGCCGGACCCGCACCGGAACACTTCCGCCCGTGGCAGATCATGGTGAACCACTCGACATCCGGTTGCCGGCCCCTCGAGCCCTCGCGGCGCTGACATGACCTGGCTGGACTCGCTGCGCGAGCGCAGCCGCCGCACGCGCCTCGGCGTCAAGCTCGGCTGGCTCACCGCCGGCCTCACCGCCCTCGTGGTGTTCCTGAGCTTCGTCGGCCTCACGGTGCGCATCCGCGGCAACACGCGCCGCCTCTTTGCCGACGAGCTCGCGCGCAACCAGCGCGCGGTGGCGCGCGTGCAGCGCCGCAGCCTGGAGCAGCTCCTGGCCGAGGCGAACCTGGTCACCGCGGTGCCGGGCGTGAACGCCGTGCTCAGCGAATGGCAGCAGGACGAACTGCAGGGCCGCCCTGTGCGTCGCGACCTGGCGAACACGGTGAACGAGGCGTTCAGCGAATACCTGCGGCGCGTGGACAAGGACGTCCTCATTGCCACCGACGACTCCGGCCGGGTGGTCGCATCCGTGGTGAGCGGCGGCCTGCCGCTGCCCGCCGGCACCACGCTGGCCACGATGCCGGCGGTGCGGCGCGCGCTCGATCCCACCGCGCCGGCCGACAGCGGATCGCTGGCCGTGCTGCGCACGCCGCACGATGTCTTCCAGGTGGCCGTCTTCCCGCTCGTCATGCCCGACGGGCGCACGCTCGGCGCCGTCGTGCTCGGCGAGCGGCTGGAACCCGGCGTCGTGAAGCTGGCGCAGGACGGATTCTCCGGGCAGGTGGTGGTCACCGCGGGGCGCGAGCTCGTCACCGAGCCGACGCCGTCCTTCGGCGAAGGCGACATCCCGACGCTGAACGCGTCGGCGGCGGCGAGCGGCACGCCCGGTCCCGTCACCATTCGCGGCCAGGAAGCCATTGCCGCAATGGTGGACCTGGGCCGCACGCAGGACGGCACGCCCGTGCGGCTGTGGCTGCTGCAGGAACTCGCGCCCACCGTGCGCGCGCTCACGCATCCGGTGTTCGTGGACTTCGTGGTGTACGGGCTGCTTGCCGTCATCATCGCCGGCCTTGGCGGCGGGCTGATGAGCCGCTCCGTGCTCGACCCGCTCACGCGCTTCGTCGCGTTCCTGCACTCGGCGGCGGGAGGCGAGCCGTCAGCCGCGCGCTTCGACGCCGGGCGCGCTTCCGTGGAGGTGCGCGCGCTCAACGACTCCTTCACCGAGCTCATGGACTCGCTGGCCGTCAAGCAGCGGCAGCTCGAGCATCGCACCGAGGAGCTGGCCGCGGCAAACGCCGACCTCACGTCGGAGGCGCGCGAACGCCGGCGCGTGGAGCTCGCGCTGCGCGAGAGCGAGGCCCAGCTCCGCCAGTCGCAGAAGCTCGAGGCCGTGGGCACGCTGGCCGGCGGCATCGCGCACGACTTCAACAACCTGCTCACGGTGATCTCCGGCTACTCGCAGCTCGCGCTCCGCCGCGCCGGGTCGGGCACCGAGGACGCCGATGACCTGAAGCAGGTGGTGGACGCGGCCGATCGCGCGGCGCGCCTCACGCAGCAACTGCTCGCGTTCAGCCGCAAGCAGGTACTCAAGCCGACGGTGCTCGACCTGGCCGAGGTGGCCGAGGGCGTGGCGCCGATGCTGCGGCGCCTGATCGGCGAGCACATCGACCTCCGCATTGCGCGCGACGACGCCCTGGCGCGCGTCATGGCCGACCGCGGGCAGGTCGAGCAGGTGATCATCAACCTCGTGGTCAACGCGCGCGACGCCATGCCCACGGGCGGGACGATCACCATTCGCATCGCGAATGCGCCCGATCCCGTGGACGCGAACCGGCCGCCGGCGGGCGTCGTGCTCAGCGTGCGCGACACGGGCACCGGCATCCCGCCCGAGGTGCGCGAGCGCATCTTCGAGCCGTTCTTCACCACCAAGGCGGTCAGCAAGGGCACCGGGCTCGGCCTGGCCGTGGTCTACGGCATCGTCGCCAGCCACGAGGGCACGATCGACGT
>DASZRI010000225.1:0-2271 GCA_035549215.1 Gemmatimonadaceae bacterium
CGTATTGTGCGCCGAGGTAGAGACCGGGATCGTGCTGTCTCTGGCGGGCGCGCGAACCGTCCCAATGGACGAGAAATACCGGATCTACTCAACGGCAGAGATCGCATCGAGCAAGGCACAGGAGATCGTCGCAGCGAATCCGCTGTGGGAGGCTTCGGTTCTCGATCGCGAGGGTCGGGTGATTCAGACGTTCCGAGATCTGCCAGGGTACGAGCGTGCCCGTGCCGCAAGGAAGCCATCACCTCGTCGGTGGTCCATTTGGTGGAGACGATGGTTCGGAGCCCGAAGGTAGGCTCGAGACTCGCCCTTCAAGGTTACAAAACCAGATGAATGGAGCACCCCGCCGAACGCTTCATGGAGCGGCCTACTGAGCCCCGATCCGCCTGGAGTCCCGGAATTTAACGCAAGGACGCAAAGGCGCAGGGACGCAAAAAGACGAAAGAGCGATGGGTGCAGGTCCCGCCCTGCATGCTTGATGACGCGGGAAACATAGGGGTTCGCCGCATGTGCTGGATGGACGAGGCCCCGTCGGGCCGGGGATAATCGAGTTACCAAGCTTGACACCCCCGACGACGAGAGGCCCCGGTGACCAGTATCGACAAGGCAAGGACCGACGTGCAAGAGGCAATCCGCGACCTGCTGGCGATCGCGGACAGCGCCGAGCCGACCGCTGCCGCGAGCGCGGAGCCACGGCTGTGGAGCGGGCTGCTCGTCCTCGGGCGCGCGCTGATGGCGATGTTCTTTGCCCGGCAAGCGGCACGTTGGCGCATCGGCGGGTCGTACGACGTCGACGGGCGGCGCTTCGCCGTCATCGGCACGGAGACGACCCAGGTCGGCACGCGCTTCGGTAAGGTGACCCTGGAGCAGCCGGTGGGCATGCGGCAGGGGGACCTGCGCGCGGCGCGAGACTGGCCGTTGCTGCGGGAGCTTGGGCTGCCTGCCGGGTTCACGATGCTCGTGGTGACGACGATGGCGAGGCTGTGCGCGCAGATGGCGTTCGCTTCCGCGCGGGACCTGGCCCGGCACCTGTTCGAGTGGGCGCCGAGCCCCCGTGCCGTCCTGCGCATGGTCGATGCCGTGGGGGAGCGGGCGCGCGGCTTCCTCGACCAGGCGCCCCCGCCAGAGGAGGATGGGGAAGTGCTCGTCATCACGGTCGACGGCAAGGGCGCGCCGGCGATCTCCAGCTCAGAGTACGCGCGGCGCGCTCGGCCACACGGCGCGCGTAAGGCAAACCGGCGCCACGGTCGGCGGCAGAAGCGGCGAGAGCGACCGCGTGCGCGTCGTGGCCCGGGCAAGAAGTCGAAGAACGCCAAGATGGCGGCGGTCGGGGTGCTGTACACCCTGCGCCGGGACGCCGAGGGCAAGCTCGATGGTCCGGTGAACAAGCGCGTCTACGGAACCTTCACGGGATACCGCCCCCTCTTCGAGTGGCTCGCCGAGGAGGCGAAGAAGCGCGGGTATGGGACGGCGAAGTTCACCAAGGTGCTCTTCGTGGCCGACGGCGCCGAGACGATCTGGACGTTGCAGCAGCACTTCTTCCCCGACGCCGAGGTCTGCCTCGACTGGTACCACGTCGTCGAGAAGCTCTGGGCCGCTGGCAAGGCGATCTGTCGTGGCACGCGCCGTCATCGCGCGGCGTTGGAGGCGTGGGTGGCGGCCCAGAAGAAGCTCCTGCGCCAGGGCAAGGTCGACCAGGTCATCGCCACGATCGCCGACGCGCTCTCCAGCACGGCCGTGACCGGGCCCGGTAACAAGTACCGCCGCGAGGTGCTCGGCACCGTGCACGACCACTTCGTCAAGAACACGGCGCGCATGCAATACGCTCAGCTCCGTCGCGCCGACCTCGACATCGGAAGCGGCGTCGTGGAGGGCGCCGTCCGGCATCTGGTCGGCGTCCGCCTCGATGGCCCGGGGATGCGCTGGGGCCGCGATCGTGCCGAGGCCATCCTCCACCTCCGTTGCGTCCTCATCAACGGCCTCTGGGACGACTTCTCCCGCTTCTTGAACGCCCAAGCCGACTTCCGCCTCCGGCCCCAGCCCGTGCCCACGAGAACTCACGACGCCGTCATGAAGCAAGCTGCATGAGGTCGACGCGTAAGTAGCTGATAACAAAGAGGGATCTGCACCCAAGAGCGATCGAGAGTGTCCCTCCTCTTCGCTTTTTTGCGCCTCTGCGCCTCTGCGCCTTTGCGTTAAGATCTGCTGGAGGAGATCTTCGATGACCGCCCGTGAGCTCGTGGAAGCCTGCACCGCCGCCGGCGCCTCCTACCA
>DASZRI010000226.1:0-5177 GCA_035549215.1 Gemmatimonadaceae bacterium
CGCCGCCGCAGGACCGGGCGCTGCTCGTGGGCGCGCCGCTCAAGCGGGCAGGGGCGCGGCGCGCGGCGCAGGAGCACCTGCGCGAGCTGGAGCGGCTGGCGGACACGGCCGGGGCGAACGTTGTCGGCGAGCTGACGCAGCAGCTCGACCGTCCGCACCCGGCCACCTACCTCGGCTCCGGCAAGCTCGACGAGCTCCGGGCGAAGATCGGCGAGACGGGCGCGACGCTCATCATCTTCGACGATGAGCTGTCGCCGTCGCAGGCCAAGAACGTCGAGGACGCGGTGGGCCAGCGCGTCGTGGACCGTGCCGAGCTGATCCTCGACATCTTCGCCACGCGCGCGCGGAGCGCCGAGGCCCGCATGCAGGTGGAGCTGGCGCAGCTCGAGTACATGCTGCCGCGGCTCACGCGCATGTGGACGCACCTCGAGAAGTTCCGCGGCGGCATCGGCGTGCGCGGCCCCGGCGAGACGCAGCTCGAGACGGACCGCCGGCTGATCAGCCATCGCATCAAGCTGCTGCGCGAGCGGCTGCGGGACGTGGAGAAGTCGCGCGCCGTGCAGCGCCAGTCGCGCAAGGGCGAGTTCAGGGCCTCGCTCGTCGGGTACACGAACGCCGGCAAGTCGTCCGTCCTGCGTCGGCTCGCGGCCGCGTCCGACGTGTTCGTGGAGGATCGCCTGTTCGCGACGCTCGACCCGCTCACGCGCGAGGTGGACCTCGGCGAGCACGCCCACGCGCTCGTCACCGACACCGTCGGGTTCATCCGCAAGCTGCCGCACCACCTGGTCGCGTCGTTCCGCGCCACGCTCGAGGAGACGCGCGACGCCGACCTGCTGCTGCACGTCATCGACGCCAGCCACCCGCAGTGGGAGGAGCAGAAGCAGGTGGTGGACCAGGTGCTGGTCGAGCTGGGCTTCCAGGACAGGCCCGTGCTGCTGGTCTTCAACAAGACCGACCTGCTCGACGAGGATGCGCTGCTCGCGCTGCAGGCGCGGATGCACGACCTCGCGCCGGGCGCGATCTTCGTCACCACCGTGACGGACGACGGGCTCGACCCGCTGCGCCGCGCGCTCACCACGGCGGTGCGGTCGCGGCGGCCGATTGCGGAAGTCCGCCTCGCGCACGGCGACGGCCGGCTGCTCGCGGAGATCCATCGCAGCGGGGAAGTGCTCGAGCAGCGGGCGGACGACGACGAACTGGTCGTCGTCGCGCGGCTCGATGCGGCGCTTGCCGGCCGCCAGCGGCAGGCCGGCGCGCGCGTGACGCCGGTCTAGCGGGGCTCGGCGGCGGGGGCCTGGGCCAGGTGTGCCCGGGCCCGCTCCAGCGCGGCGTCCAGCGACGGGCACAACGCGTCATCGCCAAGCCGTTGCATGGCGCCCGAGCGCTGGAGTGCCGCCATCGGCTGCGGCTGCACGCCGGCCACCAGCACCCGCGTCCCGTCCTTCCGGCTCCGCTCGACCACGTCCACGAGGGCGTGGATGCCGGTGGAATCCAGCGCCGAGACATGGCGCATGCGGATGATGAGCACCGACGGCCGCGCGCCGATCCGTGCGATCGTGTCCTTGAAGCGCTCGGCGGCCCCGAAGAAGAACGGCCCGTTGACCTCGTAGACCTCGACCCCGCGCGGAATTTCGCGCAGCCGCACCGCCTCGGGGTCGGCCGCTTCCTCCTCGGGCTCGTCGAGTTCCTGCGTGATGGCGCTGACCGTCGTCACGTCCGCCATGCGCCGCATGAAGAGGAACGCGGCCAGCACCATGCCGACGGCAATGGCCACCGTCAGGTCCACGAACACGGTGAGCAGGAACGTGACGAGCAGCACCGCCGCGTCGCTGCGCGGCGCGCGCAATTCGGCGCGGAAGGCCCGCCACTCGCTCATGTGGTACGCGACGACGACGAGGATCGCGGCCAGCGTGGGGAGCGGGATCAGGGCCGCCCAGCGCCCGAAGGCGAGCGTCACGAGGAGCAGCGTGCACGCGTGCACGATCCCCGCCACCGGGGTGCGGCCGCCGTTCTTGATGCTCGTCGCGGTGCGCGCGATGGCGCCCGTGGCCGGGATGCCGCCGAACAGCGGCGACGCGATGTTCGCCACCCCCTGCGCGATGAGCTCCATGTTCGACCGGTGGCGCCCGCCGATCATGCCGTCCGAGACCACGGCGGCAAGCAGGGATTCCACCGCAGCGAGCACCGCGATCGTGAACGCGGGACCGACCAGTCCCTGCACCTGCGTCAGCGAGAGGTGCGGCACCGTGGGGTGCGGAAGCGCCGCGCTGATCCCGCCGAAGCGGCTGCCGATTGTCTCCACGGGCAGGTGCAGCACCTGCGCCGCGACCGTCGTGACGATCAGCGCGATGAACGCACCCGGGATGCGCCGGTTGATCCGCGGCCAGGCGAGGATGATCGCCAGCGCAATCACGGAGAGGCCGAGTGCGGGCAGGCTGGTCGTGCCGGCGTGCATCGCAAGCGCCTTCCACTTGTGCAGGAAGTCCGCGGGCACCGCGCCCATCTGCAGCCCGAGGAAGTCCTTCACCTCGCCCGAGAAGATGATGACCGCGATCCCGCTCGTGAACCCGGTCACGACCGGGTGCGGGATGAACTTGATGACCGTGCCGAGCCGCGCGAGCCCGAAGGCGACGAGGATGACGCCCGCCATGAGCGTGGCCACCGTGAGCCCGTCCACGCCGTACTGCTGCACGATGCCGTACACGATGACGACGAACGCGCCGGTGGGCCCGCCGATCAGCACGCGCGAGCCGCCCAGGGCCGAGATAAGGAAGCCCGCGACGATCGCCGTGTAGAGGCCGCGGTCCGGGGAGACGCCGCTGGCGATGGCGAACGCGATGGCCAGCGGGATGGCGACGATGCCGACGATGATGCCCGCGATCAGGTCCGCCGTGAACTGCTCGCGTGAGTAGTTCCGCAGGACGGTGACGATCTTGGGCGTGAACTCGGCAACCATGGGGCGCCGCCGCGGGCGTGCGCGGGCCGTGGTGGTCCGCGATGGGTGGAAGCACGAACGGGGCACCCGTCTGGGTGCCCCGTTCCGAAGTGGTCGCGCAGGGACTCGAACCCCGGACCTCTGGTATGTGAGACCAGCGCTCTAACCAGCTGAGCTACGCGACCTGATCGGCTGCGCGCCAGGCGACGCGCAGTCCGCGAAAACTAGCGGGCGCCGGCGTGAAGTGGTAGTCCTGTGCACCGATGGGGCCTGCAGGGCTCGAACCTGCGACCGTTGGATTATGAGTCCACTGCTCTAACCGACTGAGCTAAGGCCCCGCGAACCGCTCTCTAGTTACCCGCACCGAACGAGCGGCGCAAGCCGCTCACCCGCGCGGCGGACGCGCCTGCTGCTCGGCGACCTCGTCGTACGACGCCAGCACTTCATCCGGCGTCACGGTCGCAGCGCCCAGCTTGCCCACCTCCACCCCCGCCGCGTAGTTCGCGATCACCGACGCCTCGGACACCGACGCGCCGCGGGCCAGCATCACGGCCAGGTATGCCGTCACCGTGTCGCCGGCGCCCACCACGTCGTACACCTCGCGGGCAACGGTCGGGATCCGCGCGATGGTGCCGTCCGGGGAGAGCAGGGCCATGCCGCGTTCGCCGAGCGTCAGCAGCAGGTGCTCCACGCCCAGGCGCGCGAAGGTCTCGGGCAGGGCATCGGGGTGGTCGAGGTCGATGCCGGCGCCGAGCGCGGCGTCCAGCTCTCGCCGGTTCGGCTTGAAGATCGTCGCGCCGCGGTACAGGAAGAAGTTGCGGAACTTGGGGTCCACCACGATCGGCATGCCGCGCGCCCGCGCCCATTCGATGGACTGCTCGATGACGCGCGGCACGAGGACGCCCTTGTTGTAGTCCTCCAGCACGAGCGCGTCCGAGTCCGCCAGCGACGCCTGCACTGCCTGGAGCACGCGCTCGAGCTCGCCGGCCGTCAGGTCCGCGTCCTCTTCCTCGTCCACGCGCACGAGCTGCTGGGCGCGCGCGACGATGCGCGTCTTGGTCGTGGTCGGGCGTCCCACCCGCACGAGGCGGTCCGCACCCGGCGCCACGGACTCCAGCAGCCGGCGCAGCGTGTCGGCGCCCGCATCCGTGCCCACGGTGCCGATCAGGCGGCAGTGCGCGCCGAGCGCGGCCACGTTCTGCGCGACGTTGGCCGCGCCGCCGAGCGCGTACTTCCGCTCGCGCACGCGCACGACCGGGACGGGTGCCTCCGGCGAGATGCGGTCCACGTCCCCGCGCAGGTACACGTCGAGCATCGCGTCGCCGAGCACGGTCACGCGGCGGCCGGCGCCTGCCTGGAGCAGCGCCTGGAGTCGGGAGCGGGAAATGGTCAGGGACATGGCCCATGAAGCTACGCACGGCGGTTGCAGACGGTCAACGCGGGCGGGCTGCGTTCGCGGCACCCGCCGCATCTGGACACTGCGCGCCGCGTCATGCAGCGTTGTGCCGATGTCGCCCACCCTCGTCCTCGCGCTCGCGATCTTCGGCATCTCGATGGCCGGGCCGCTCACGCGCCTGTCGAGCGCGCCCGCCCTCGCCATCGCCGCCGGGCGCCTCGGCTTCTCGCTCGTGATCGTCGTGATCATGCTCGTGGCCACCGGGTCGTGGCGCCAGCTCCGTGCGCTCAAGCGCGCGGACCTGCTCGTTGCGCTCGGCGCCGGCGCCATGCTCGCCATCCACTTCTGGTCGTGGAACGCGTCGCTCAACCTCACGACGGTGTCCGCCTCCGTGGTGCTCGTGGACATGCAGCCCGCGATCGTGGGCGTGCTGTCCATCCTGTGGCTGCACGAACACCCGACGCGGCGGCAGTGGACCGGCATCGCCATCGCCATGGCGGGCGCGGTGGTGGTCGCCCTGCCGGACCTCGTGCGCGAAGGCATGGGGCTCGGCGGGCGCGCGCTGCTCGGCGATGCGCTGGCGTTCGTGGGGGCGATCGCCGGCGCGACGTACTTCGTCGCGGGGCGCAAGCTCCGTGCGACCCTTGGCCTGTGGCCGTACGTGGGCGTGGTGTACGGCGCATGCTTCGTTGTGCTGCTGCTCTGCGCCGGCGGCACGCATGTCACGCTGTGGCCGCAGCCGCCGCGCGACGTGGCGATCTTCGCGGCGCTTGCCCTCGGGCCGATGCTCCTCGGGCACACGGGCTTCAACTACGCGCTCCGCTTCGTGCCGGCCTACGTCGTGAA
>DASZRI010000227.1:0-4515 GCA_035549215.1 Gemmatimonadaceae bacterium
CGCGCTGCCGCTCCCGCGCCAGCGCGTCGATCGCGTCGAGGGCCGATTCGCCCGTCTCGTCCGCCAGCGGATCCGCCATGCGCCCCGCCGTGGACGGCGGCGGCACGGCGCCGATCGCGTGCCGCTTGAACTCCGCCGTCATCTCCTCGAGCTCCCGCTCCGCCATTGCCAGCTCGCGCTCCTGCACCTCCACCTTCTGCGCCAGCACGGCCACGCGCTCGGCGTGGTGCTGCTCGAACCGCGTCGCCACCGCGATCGTTTCCGCGTCCTGGATTCCCTCGGCCAGCGCCTTGCGGCGCTGCACCGTCTCCAGCTCCCGGCGTTCCGCGTCGACTTGTGCGCGCGCCTTCTGGAGCCCGGCGCGCAGGTCGTCCACGCCCATGCGGGCGCGCACCAGCGTGTCCTTCATGCGGGCAAGCACGTCGCGCCGGTCTTCCGGCTTCGTGGCGCGCGCCAGCAGGTCGTTCAGGGATTGCCGAAGGCTCTCGAACACGGGAACTCTACGGGACGCAAGGATCGCGCGTTTCGGTGGGGGACGCATCCGCGCAGCGCGCTGGCGCGGCGTGGGCGCACGTGCGTAGCATACGGCGAACCATCCCCGCCGTGCAACTGCATGGCGAACACGCGCCCCACATGACTGATACCCCGCGAATCGTCGCCGTCACCGCCACCACGGAACTGCTCCGCGGCGAGCCACGCGTCCGCCTCAACCAGGCGTACACCGACGCGCTCGCCAGCGTCGGGCTCATCCCGCTGGTCGTCCCGCCACTCGCCCCCGCGCGCGCCGGCGACCTGCTCGATCGCGTGGACGGCCTCCTGCTCAGCGGCGGCGAGGACGTGGCCCCGCGTCGCTACGACGCGTCGGCACATCCCGCCATCCAGGGCGTTCACGACGAGCGCGATGCCTGGGAGATCGCACTGGCGCGCGCCGCGCGGGAGCACGGCACCCCCACCTTCGCCATCTGCCGCGGGCTGCAGGTCCTCAACGTCGCCCTCGGCGGCACGCTCGTGCAGGACATCCCGTCCCAGGTGCAGGGCGCGCTCTCGCACGCCGAGGACGCACGGCGGCACGAGCGCCTGCACGACGTCCAGGTCGAGCCGGACAGCACCCTCGCCGCGATCGCCGGCGCCACGCGATTTTCGGTGAACACGCTCCACCACCAGTCGCTCGACCGCATCGCGCCGGGCCTCCGCGTCACCGCACGCGCGGACGACGGCGTCGTCGAGGCCGCCGAGTGGGCCGGCGACGACTGGTGGATGCTCGGTGCCCAGTGGCACCCCGAGGAGTTGATGGACACCCCGGAGCCGTGGGACCGCGCCCTGTTCGCGGCGTTCGCCGCCGCGATCAGTGCAGCGTCCGCCAGCGCGCCTCGTCGCTGACCTGGCGCATGAGGCGCTCCGGCGTGTGCACGTGCGGAAAGAACAGCGCGTCGCTCAGCGCGGTCAGCGCCACGCGCAGCGTCACGAACCGCGCCGCCGCGGCGGCGTAGAGCTCCGACATCCCCTGCTGGCGCGCCAGGGTGTGCCCCGCCGCCAGCTCGAACCCGCGCCGCCCGATCGCCTCGTAGTAGGTCAGGTCGGGGCCGCCGCGCCACCACCGGCGGTGCTCGATGCGGTCCGGAAACAGCCCGCTCAGCCACAGCGCATACGCCCCGAGGTGCGCTCGCACCAGGTAGGCGCGCCGCGAATCGCGGTCCTCCGCATCGCGCAGCAGCGCCGCCAGCGTATCGTACACCTCGTCATCTCCCTCGCCCACGCGATGCGCGCGGTCGCGCACCCCGAACTCGAGCACGATCCCCGCCACGTAGTCGGTGAGCTGCCGGTCCTCCTCCCCGAACCGACGGAGCACGGCGCGCACCATCACGTACGTCAGCAGCGGCAGCGACACCAGCGCGCCCTGTGCGTCGCGCAGGATCGCCGCCGGCAGCCGCGGATCGTCCAGCACGGCATCCAGTCCCTCGTCTGCCAGCCGCTCGTGCAGCCGCCGTTCGTCCTCGCCCGACTCGTGCGCCACGAGCCGGATGGCGAGCTGTGCATCTTCCCGCGTCAGGTGATGCCGGGTGCCGGGTTGTGCCATGATGCCTCCTCAGGCGAGGGTGACGGTCCCCTTCCACTCACTACGCCGCGCACGCTCGCGCGGTGCACGCTGGCGCTGGCACTCGCCGCCATCGCCTGCTGACAACAGGCAACGGGCGCGGAAGCTCGATGCTCCGCGCCCGTTGGCGTTCGTCCGGTCACGTCCGTGTGCCACGCGTCTCTTCACCTCGGTCGTGCCCTACGATTCGCTGCCGCCACGCCCACGTCAAGCATCAGTTGCGACACCCGCGCCAGCTTCGCGTAATCGATCTTGTCCGGCGAGTCCGACACCTTGTGGTAGTCCGCGTGCAGCCCCGTGGTGAAGAACACGATCGGGATCCCCTTCCGCGCGTAGTTGTAGTGGTCGCTCCGGTAGTACACACGCTCCGGATCGTCCAGCCGGTCGTACTCGCGGTTGATGGCGAACGGCGACGGCTCCGACGCGTTCACCGAATCCACGATCGCACCGAGCACCTTGCTCTGCCCGTTCGGCGCCGCCCCCGGGCCCACCAGGTACAGCTCGCCCGGCGCGTTGCGCCCGATCATGTCCGCGTTGAGCTGCGCGACGATCGAGTCGATGGGCACCGTGGGATGCTCCGTGTAGTACCCCGATCCCAGCAGCCCCTTCTCCTCACCGGTGTGCCACACGAACAGCACCGACCGCCGCGGCTGCTCCGCCCGCATCGCCCGCGCGATCGCGAGCAGTGCCATGCTCCCGGACCCGTCGTCATCCGCGCCGTTCGCGATCGAGTCCGGCGACATGCCATGCTGGATCCCGATGTGGTCCAGGTGCGCGCCGTACGCCACGTACGTCCGTCGCAGCGACGGATCGCTCCCCGGCACCATCGCCACCACGTTGTACCCGGTGAACGGCTCGTGGCGCATCACCAGGTGCCCCGTGAACTGCGCCGGGAGATCGCGCGGCCGGTCGTCCGCCGGCCAGTTCGGGGGCAGCAGCGGCGATCCTGCGCGCGCCAACCCCAGTGCCACCATGGGAAACTGCCGCGCGTCTGGCCCGGGCTCCGGCAACCCGGTCCGGATGGTCACGCCGTGCAGCAGTTCCGCCGTCGCCTCCTGGTACAGCGACGCGTTGTCCGGCGCCTCGAGCACGATCACCGCCGCCGGCTGCTGCATCATGCCGCGCGTGATCAGCGTGGTCAGGTACGCCTGGCCCGCGTACCTCGCGCGCGCCGCCGAATCCGCGTGCGGCGGCGCCCCGTGCACCACCACCAGCACCTTGCCCGCCGCGTGCAGGCCGTCCCAGTCGTGGCGGCCGAGCGTGGAATCGTCGATCCCGTAGCCGGCGAACACCACCGGCCCGCTCGCGTCGAGCCTCGGCAGCGCCCCCGGGCCCAGCGAGCCCAGCGGCACCACGTCCGGCCCCACGCGCAGCGCTGTCACCGTTCCGTTCGCGCGCACGCTGAAACGCGAGGTCGAGTCCACTTCGTCCCGCTGCATCGCGATCCTCTGGTAGTACAGGCTGTCGCCGGCGGGCTCCAGCCCCAGCAGCTCCACGCGCTTCGCGATGAACTCTGCCGCGCGCGTGGCGTCGCGCGTCCCCACTTCGCGCCCGCGCATCGAGTCGTCCGCGAACGCGAACAGGTCGCGTCGCAGTTCCGCCGGCGTGACGGTTCGCGTCATCGCCGCGACGTCCGGCGCCTCGGCCACAGGGGCCGGCGCCGCACCCCCGCCCGCGCTCGCGCACCCGGCCAGCATGGCCGCCACCACCACTCCCGCGCCCCACGCTCTCGCCATCGCCCCTCCATTCAGGAACCCGCTCGCCCACGCGGCGTACGATTCGGGACAAGCTGCGGGCGCCGTCGGTGCACGCGCAAGCGTTCCCGGCGGCCGCAACTTCCCGGCCCCCGCCGGTAGTCTATCTTTAGGGCGACACCTCACGGCCGATCTCTCGTGCTCTATATCTGCATCCCGACCTACAACGAGGCCCCGACCATCGGGCTCGTCCTCTGGCGCATCCGCAAGGTGTTCCAGGAGTACTCGCGCGAGTACGAGATCCTCGTGTACGACGACGGCAGCACCGACGCCACCGCCGAGACGCTCAAGCCGTACCACGACGTGCTCCCGCTCACCGTCCTTGGCGGCAGGCAGCACGTCGGCTACGCTCGCGCCCTTGACGCGCTCGTTCGCGCCGCCTCACGCCGCACGCGCTACCCGCGCCGCGACGCGCTCATCACGCTGCAGGGCGACTTCACCGACCTCCCCGAGCAGCTGCCCGAGCTCATCAAGCGTTTCGAGGGCGGTGCCGACATGGTTGTCGGTGAGCGTGCCGTGGATGCACTCCCCACGCCGGCCCGCCGCCTGCGCAAGGTCGCGCCGTGGATCCTCAAGCCCTTCGTGCAGCTGCCCGACGTGCAGGATCCCTTCGGCTCGCTGCGGCTCTACCGCGTCGCGCTCATCCGCGACCTGATCAAGGCCACC
>DASZRI010000228.1:0-3481 GCA_035549215.1 Gemmatimonadaceae bacterium
GGTCCCCGTCACCAGGGTGTACCCGGTCACCTGACCTGCGGGGCCGGTCGCGCCCGTAGCGCCAGTGGCACCGGCGGGGCCCTGCAATCCGGTCGGGCCCTGAAGACCTTGAGCGCCGGTCGCGCCCGTGGCTCCAGTCGCTCCGGTTGGGCCCGTCGGCCCGGTGGCGCCCGTCGCGCCTGCAGCGCCCGCCGGGCCGGTGTTGCCTTGCGGGCCGGTCGCACCGGCCGCACCGGTCAAGCCCGTCGGCCCCGTGGGCCCGGTCGCGCCCGTGGCGCCAGCCGCTCCGGTCAAGCCCGTCGGCCCGGTGGCGCCCTGCGGCCCGGTCGAGCCCGTGGCGCCCTGGATGCCCTGGATGCCCTGGATACCCTGAGCACCTTGCGGCCCAGTGGCGCCGGTCGCGCCGGTCGCGCCAGCCACACCCTGGATGCCTTGCGCACCCGTGGCACCCGTGGCACCCGTGGCGCCCTGAATGCCCTGAGCACCTTGCGGCCCAGTCACACCGGTCGCGCCAGCCACACCCTGGATGCCTTGCGCGCCCGTCGCACCGGTGGCTCCGGTCGCACCTGTTGCGCCTTGCACACCCTGCGGGCCCGTAGCTCCCGTCACGCCCTGAATGCCCTGAATGCCCTGCGGACCGGCCGAGCCTGTGGCACCGGCGGCACCGGTGGCACCCGTGGCACCGGTCGCGCCGCGCGCACCATCAGCGCCCGTGGCGCCAGTGGCCCCCGTCGCTCCGGTCGCGCCTGTGGCTCCGACCGGACCGGTCGGGCCGGTGGCACCTGTTGCGCCCGCTGCGCCAGGCACCCCCGACGCATTGATCGTCACACGCGTGTGCGTGGAGGAGTAGCAGTTGGCGGGCAGGCCGGGTGCTCCGACGCGGTACACCGAACCGCTGGCCGGCACGATGCAGACGTCGAACGGGCCGGTGTCCGTGGACGTGCCGCCGGTGGACTGCGCCGATGCGACGCTCGCGCCAAGGGTGACCATCGCGAGCGCCAGGCCGCCGATGAGGGCGCGCCGGGTCGAGCTGAACTGGAGTGAAGGCACGGATTGGAGGGGGGTGGGTGCCGCGTGAGTGGACTCGCCGGACATCAGCGAACGGGGAATGAGACGGTAACCAGGGCCGGCAGCATGCTCGTCGCCTTCTGCGTGGTGGCGAGCGACAGCCACCGGACTTCGGCACGGAGTGAAGCCGCGCCGTATCGCCAGCCAGCACCGACGCCGAGCAGTGCGCCCGGCACGGTCTCGTGCGAGGTCTGCTCGAATGCGGCCCCGGGCGTGGTGCTGCCCGTGGCGTTGAGGGTGATCCGCGTGCTGGGACGCGCCCAGGCGCCACCAGCCAGCGCGTACGTGAACAGTCCGCCGGCCTGCACCAGCGGCGCTTGCAAGGCGAGCGCCGCGTGCACGGTCTGCACGTCGCCACCGAGCACGGAGCTGCGATGCGCGAACTCCTGCTTCGTGAAGCCGCCTTCCAGGCGAATGGCGAGGCGTTGCACGAAGCCGGTGGCCCCGCTGAAGGGCGCGACCTCGAGCCCGGCCACGGCCGCTGTCCCGGTGCTGCGATCGAACTGCGGCTGCGAGAGGGCGAAGGCACCGCCCGCGCCGGCAAACACGCTCACCGCCGGCATGGCGGGCACCTGCGCGTGGCTCGACGCGAGGGGCAGCGCGAGCAGCGCGGCGCCAACGAGGAGGCGCCGGGTCACTGCGCCACCACGCCGAGCGCCGTCGCGGTGGGAACGAGGTCGAGGCGGATGGCGGCGGCGTCCGGCGTGTCCACGAGCGTGCCGCCGCTTCCGGCCACGCGCATGGACGCGAGCCGGCTGTAGATGGTCGCCAGCGCGGTGCGCGCATCGGCGACCCGGTTGTCCAGCAGGGCCTTGTCCAGCGTGCTGAAGTCGGCGTCGAGCGCGGTGCGCGCGTCGGCGTCGGGCAGGTTGGCGACGAGGCGCATGCGGGCGTCGTCCACCGCAACTACGACGTTGGCGCTCACCGGCGCGCCGGGAGCGACCGGGCAGCCCGGCTGCCCCGTGCACGAAGACTGTTGCGGGCTGGAGACGGAATCGCCGCGGCAGGCGGCGAGGCCCAGGCCGGCGACGCAGAGGGCAAACCAGGCACGACGATGGGTCATCCGGGGCCGTTGCGCGGCGCGCGGTATTGAGTGATGATGGCCAGCGAGGGGGCGCTGGGGCCACGAAGCCGGGCTCGCGACGAGCGGACGACTCCTAGGGCGGTGAATGTGGCCCCCAAACCTCTCACCGGTATACCCCGGTGTCAACCTGACGCCACACCGGAAAATCGGACTTATCGACCGGTCCGGAACGCCTGGCACAGACGTGGAGTTCCTCACGCATGACCATCTACGACATTCCCGTCACCACGATCGACGGTCGCGAGCAGACGCTGGCGCCCTTCCGCGGCCAGGTGCTGCTCATCGTGAACGTGGCGAGCAAGTGCGGATTCACGCCGCAGTACGAGGGGCTCGAGGCCCTCTACCGCACCTACAAGGATCGCGGCTTCGCGGTGCTCGGCTTTCCGTGCAACCAGTTCGGCTTCCAGGAGCCCGGGAGCGAGGATGAGATCCGGCAGTTCTGCTCGCTCACGTACGATGTCACGTTCCCGATGTTCGCCAAGGTGGACGTGAACGGCTCCTCGGCGCACCCGCTCTACGAGTACCTCAAGTCCGCGCAGCCCGGCGTGCTCGGCTCCGAGGCGATCAAGTGGAACTTCACCAAGTTCCTGGTGGACGCGGACGGGAGGGTGCGGGAGCGCTATGCGCCGCAGGTGACCCCGGAGAAGCTGGCGCCGGACATCGAGGCGGCGCTCGCGCGGGCGACGGGCACGAGGTAGGCGCGCCCGTTCGCGCGCCGGCTCAGCGCAGGCGATAGGCCGAAAGCGCGTTCTCGCGCAGCACCATGCGCGCCAGGGCCTCGGCGCGCGCCCGCGTGACCTCGCCATCGCGCATCATGCCCGTGAGCGCCATGGCGAGCGCGCGTCGCGCGGATTCCGACGCGATGTACGCACCCTGCTCCCACCCCTGATCGGCGCCGCCGTCAAAGGCATCACTCCCGAACATCACCTTCTCCGGCCACTGGCCCAGCCACTGCCGCAGCGCGGCCGCGAGCTGCGCCGGCTCGATGAACAGCGTCATCATCGAGATGTCGGCGTACGCATTCGGCTTGGCGAGCAGCGAGCCCGTCTCGCCGACGTGTGGCCACCCGCCGTGCACGATGATGAAGTTCGTGCCGCGCAGCGTGCTGTCGTTCAGCGTGCGCTCGAGGAGCAGCGGGCGGGCGCCGCTTGCCGAGTAGAAGCCGCCGAACTCGTCGGTGGTGTGGATCTGCACCGCCATGCCCAGCTGGCCCGCGGTGCGCACGATCTCGTGAAAGAGGTAGTCCTGCAGCAGGCGGTAGTCTGCGGACGAGGGGACGCCGCCCGTCACGTACCGGGCGTAGACGCGCCGCGCGTTGCCGGCGTCAGG
>DASZRI010000229.1:0-7581 GCA_035549215.1 Gemmatimonadaceae bacterium
CGCGTGCTCGTGAACTCGCAGCAGTTCAACGGGCTCACCGTGGAGCAGGGCAAGCACGCCGTGGTGCAGTGGCTGGCCGAGCACGGCGCCGGCAAGGGCGTGGTGAACTACCGCCTGCACGACTGGTGCATCTCGCGGCAGCGCTACTGGGGGCCGCCGATCCCGATCATCTACTGCGACGCGTGCGGCCCGGTGCCGGTGCCGGAGCAGGACCTGCCCGTGGTGCTGCCGCCGCTCGAGGACATCAAGCCCGACGACTCGGGCGTGTCGCCGCTGGCGCGCGACGCGTCGTGGTACCGCGTGCCCTGCCCGCAGTGCGGGCAGCAGGCGCGCCGCGAGACGGACGTGTCGGACACGTTCCTGGACAGCGCGTGGTACTTCCTGCGCTACCCGAGCAGCGATCGCAACGACGTTGCGTTCGACGCGGAGATCACGAAGCGCTGGCTGCCCGTGAACTCGTACATCGGCGGGAACGAGCACGCGGTGCTGCACCTGCTGTACTCGCGCTTCATCACGATGGTGCTGCACGACGCGGGGCTGCTGCAGTTCGAGGAGCCGTTCACGCGGTTCCGCGCGCACGGGATGATCGTGCGCGAGGGCGCCAAGATGTCCAAGAGCCGGGGCAACGTGGTCAACCCGGACGAGTACATCGAGAAGTGGGGCGCGGACGCCTTCCGCACGTACCTCATGTTCCTCGGCCCGTACGAGGAAGGCGGCGACTTCCGCGACCAGAGCATCTCGGGCGTGCGCCGCTTCCTGGACCGCCTGTGGGCGTCGGTGCGCGATGCGCGGCGCGACGGCGCGCCCGACCCGGACGTGATGCGCAAGGTGCACCAGACCATCCGCAAGGTGACGCTGGACATCCCGGTGCTGAGCTACAACACGGCGATCGCGGCGATGATGGAATGCGTCAACGTGCTGCGCGCGCATGAGCGCACGCCGCAGGTGCAGGAAGTGCAGCCGCTGGTGCAGCTCGTGGCGCCGTTCGCCCCGCACGTGGCCGAGGAGCTGTGGGAGATGCTCGGGCACGCGGAGAGCGTGTTTGCGTCCGGGTGGCCGGCGTTCGACGCTGCGCTCGCGACCGAGGAGTCGGTGACGATCGCGGTGCAGGTGAACGGCAAGACGCGCGGCACGGTGAGCGCGGCCAAGGACGCGGAGCAGGAGGCCGTGCTGACGGCCGCGATGGCCGAGCCGGCGATCGCGCGCTTCGTCACCGGCACGCCGAAGAAGGTCATCTACGTGAAGAACCGGCTGCTCAACCTGGTGGTCTGAGCAGCCGGTTCCGCGGTCCTGCGGGCGCTGTCGTCAGGCGCGCGCTACTTCCACTCGAGCATCCGGATGTTGGCGTCGGGCTGGCCGAATGCGACGGCCGCGAGGTAGTCCACGCGGCCCACGTCCAGCGAGTGGACCCACAGCCGCTGCCGGTTGGCCTGTGCCACGCGGCCGACGTCCACTTCCACCGTCTGGTCGCGTCCCATCGGCACGGCAAAGGCGTCGAACGCCGACGCGATGCCGGTGCCGAGCGCCTTGACCACGGCCTCCTTGCGTACCCATGCGCGGAAGAAGGCGTCGGCGCGCTCCTGGCGATCGAGCGCGACGAGCGCCTCGTACTCCGCCGGCGAGAAGAACCGCGCGGCAATGCGCTCGACGTCCACCACGCGCGTCATGCGCTCCAGGTCCACGCCCACGTCCTCCGACCGCGTGACGCATACGAGCATGTGGTCGCCGGCGTGCGAGACGCTGAAGTGCAGCGGCGGCGCATCGCCCTCGCCGATGACGAAGGGCTTGCCGCGCGACGAGCGCCGGATGGCGATCTCGGGGGCGGACTTCTCCAGGTAGCCGGCCAGGATCCCCCGCACGAGCCCGCGCGACAGCGTGAGCCGCGCGCGCTGCGCCTCGCCGGCCACGAGGGCCGTCTTCTCGCGCTCGGCCTGTGGCAGCAGCCTGGCCGCATCGGTCACGGCCGATGGCGTCAGGTCCAGCGAGACGTGCCAGACGTGGATGTCGACGGGAGACAGCGTGGTGATGGCGGGAGCGGACGCGGTGGGCACGGCCGGCACTCCGGGGGCTAGAAGCTCAGTCCAAAGCTGAACGGCACGGTCACGTACGACGGTCCGTCGGTGAGGACCTTGTGGACCCGTGCCTCGAAATATGCACTCATGCCGGTGAGCGGGATACGCATCCCGACCCCGGCATTGAATCCCGGGCGTGTGCCCGCATCGGAGAGATGATACAGCCCCATCCCCCCGATCAGGTAGGGGCGGAGGGCGCTGCCCTGCAGGTTGTACAGGGCGTTGACCGTCGCGCCGAAGGTGTTCTCCGAGCCCACGCCCGACACGCCGGTCCTGGCGTCGAAGCGCTGGTACAGCAGCTCGCCGCGAATGCCGACCGCTTCCGTGGGGAGCTGGTACTCGGCGATGCCGGCCAGGTTGAAGCCGGCGGCGTGCGTGCGCGAGAGGCCGCCCGTGGGAATGCTGATGCCGAACGCGCCGCCGAAGTGGCCCGCGACGAGCGGCGCCTGCGCACCGGCGCGCGCGGCGACGCCAGTGGCGAGCACGAGCGCCATGAGCATGCGACGCACGCGCGCGCTCACAGCAGCCGCCCCACCCAGTCGCCAACGACGTAGCCGACTGCCGCCACGCCGAGGCCGACGACGAACATGTCGAGCCCCGAGCGGAAGACGCCGCGGCCCGTGAACACCGAGCGCGCCGCGCCGACCAGCCAGTGCGATGCCATCGAGATCACGAACGCGACGATGATCGCGGTGCGTCCCTGCCAGATGAGGAAGGGGAGCACGGGAATCAACGCGCCGACCGCGGTGGCGACCCCGGTCACCCAGCCCTCACGCAGCGGCGACATCTTCTCCTCGCCGATGCCGAGCTCCTCCTGCACCTGCTCCTGGAGCATGCGCTGCGGGTCCGCCATGACCTCGGTGGCCAGCGCGTGCGCGGATGCCGCGTCCATGCCCTTGGCCTGGTAGATCAGCGCCAGTTCGTCGCGCTCGACCTCGGGCATGAGGGCAATCTCGTCGCGCTCCATCGCGATCTCGTGCTCGTACACTTCCTGCTCGCTCTTGGCGGCCAGGTATCCGCTCGAGCCCATGGACAGTGCGTCGGCGATGAGGCCGGAGATGCCGGCCACGATCACCGCGTGATGCTGCACGTCAGCCGACGCGCCGATCACGCCGGCGACGAGGCCGAAGTTGGCCGTCAGGCCGTCGTTGAAGCCGTACACGACGTTGCGCAGGAACCCGCCGGACTCCGTGCGATGCCACGGCTCGCCATGCCGGCCGGCGAGCTCGCCGAGCGTGCTCGCATGCTCGGCGCTCTCGCGCGCGAGCGTGAGGGATTCGTCGCGGCCCGGCGCGCCGGTGGCCGTGGCGCGGTGCATGCTGAGGTAGCCCTTCACCTCGCGGCCTTCCTCGGCGAGCAGCATCGGCAGCAGGAACCCGGGGCCGAAGAGCCTGCCCAGCCAGGCCAGCAGCCGCGTGCGCGCGCTGGGACGGAACGCGCGCGGTGTGCGGCCGTTCTCCTTGAGGAGTCGCGCCCAGATCTCGACGTGCCGGTCCTCGACTTCCGCGAGCTTCGCGTAGATCTGCTTGCGGTGCGCATCCGGCTCGGCCGCGGACAGCAGCCGATAGAGGTAGGCTGCGTCCGCCTCGTCCTGCCAATGATGCTCGAACGCGTGGAGGTCGGGCGTGTGCGCGCCCGGGGACGTGCTGGTTGCCATGGCCTTGAATATGGCGCCTTGGCCCGCGATTGGCACACAGGCGGGTGGTAAACCCTGCCGACGGGCCCCGTGTCTGATGGGCAAACACCCACGGAACCCGAGGTCCCATGCGTACCCGATCCTTCGTTCTCGTCGCGCTGTCCGCTGCTGCCGCACTGCCGGTTGGCGCGCAGCAGGTCATCGTCGGTCGTCCATCCCGTGCCGAGGCCGGCGTGCTGGTCGCGCGCGGGGGCCCGCCTCGCGCTGTCATCGGCATCACGACGCGCGCTGGCGACGCGCGCGACACGCTCGGGCTCGTCGTCACCGACGTTGCGCCGAACAGTCCCGCCGACAGGGCCGGCATCCACGAGGGCGACCGCCTGGCCTCGATCAACGGCGTGAGCCTGAAGCTCGCGAGCGTGGACGTGGGCGATGACGAGATGGCCGACGCCATCAGCCGGCGGCTCACGCGGGAGCTCGAGAAGCTGAAGCCCGGGGACGAGGTGAGCCTTGTCGTGTATTCGGCGGGCAAGACGCGCACGGCGAAGGTGAAGACGGCGAGCGCCGACGACGTGTACCCGAGTCCCGCACGGCGCATGCAGCAGGACCTGGAGAGCCGCGCGGCGCTCGGCGTCTCGATCGGGTCCACGGGGAGCAAGCGCGACACGCTGGGCGTCCTGATCATGGGCGTGGACGACGGCGGGCCGGCGGACAAGGCGGGGCTCGAGGAGGGCAACCGGATCGCGTCCATCAATGGCGTGGACCTGCGCGTGGACCGCGCGGACCTTGGCGACGACTATGTGTCCGCCGCGCGGGTGCGCCGGCTGCAGCGCGAACTGCAGAAGGTGAAGCCGGGCGACCAGGTCACGCTGCAGGTGTACGCCGATGGCCGGTCCAGGACCGTGCAGCTCAAGGCGGTCAAGGCATCGGAGCTCAAGGGCAGGAACCGGGTGGTGATCTTCAATGGCGCTGGTGCGATGCCGATGCCAATGCCGGCGCTGGCGCCGATGCCGGCCATGCCCCCGATGCCTCCGGGCGCCGTGCGCCTCGACTTCGAGCCCCAGCTCCGCGCGGGGATGGAGCGTGCGCAGGTGCAGATGCAGCGAGCGCTCAAGGACGAAGAGACAACCCGCACGATGCAACGGGCGATGCAGGATGCGCAGCGTGCCATGATGCGCGTGCAGCCCGTGCTGGCTCGCACGCTCCGCGGGGGGATGATATCGTTCTAGCATGACGCGCGCGCATCGGCGATGCATGATCGGGATGGTGGCATTCATGGCCGCCATCCCGATCGGCGTTTCCGCGCAGCCGGCCGCGTACCGCCCCGGCGTCGAGGTGCTGCTGCGCGACTCGTTGTCGCTGCTGGCGGGGCGGAGGGTGGGACTCATCACCAACCCGAGTGGCCGCGACCGCGCCGGGCGCAGCACGATCGACCTGCTGTTCCACGCGCCCGGCGTGCGGCTCGTCGCGCTGTTCGGGCCAGAGCACGGGTTGCGCGGCACGGCGCAGGCCGGGGAAACCGTGGCGAGCACGCGCGACTCCGCGACGGGACTCCCGATCTACTCGCTGTATGGCGCCGATCGCGTGCCAACGCCCACGGCGCTCGACAGCATCGATGTCCTGGTGTACGACATCCAGGACGTCGGGGCGCGCGTCTACACCTACGAATGGACGATGGCCTTGAGCGCCGAGGCGGCCGGTCGTGCGCACAAGCCGTTCGTCGTGCTCGACCGCCCGGACCCCATCCGCGGCGACGTCGTGCAGGGCGGCGTGCTCGACACCGCGTTCCGCTCGTTCGTGGGCCAGTTCCCCGTGGCCATGCGCTACGGCCTCACCCCGGGTGAGCTGATGCGCTGGCTCGTGGGCACCGGGCGCATGAGCGTCGAGCTGCACGTCATTCCCATGGAAGGCTGGCGGCGCGGCATGTGGTGGGACGCAACCGGCACGCCCTGGCAGAACCCATCGCCCAACCTGCGCGCGATGGATGCCCTGGCGCTTTATCCGGGGATGGTGTTCTTCGAGGGGACGAACCTGAGCGAGGGGCGCGGAACCGAGGCGCCGTTCCAGCTCGTGGGCGCGGCGTGGCTCACCGATGCCGGCGCGATTGCGCGGGAGCTGAACGCGCTGCGGCTGCCCGGGGTCCGCTTCGACTCCACCGCGCGCACCATCGAGCGCGGCCAGAAGTGGGGCGGCGCGACGATCCCGATGCTGCACGTGACGGTGAGGGACCGCGACGCGCTGAACCCGGTCGTCGTCGGCGCGCACATGCTGCGCGCCATCTACGCTCGGCACCCCCGTGCCTTCGAGTGGAACGCGAGCATCGACCGGCTGTTTGGCGGCACTCGCCTGCGCGATGCGGTATCACGCGAGGGCGGCATCGAGGCGCTGCTCCCGGAACTCGAGGTCGAGAGCCGCGCGTTCGCCGACAGCACGCGCCGCTACTGGTTGTATCACTGAACGCGACGCGGGCGCGCCCGCACGTCATCGCGATTGGACGCCACCGCTCAACGGAATGTGCCGGACGTCCCGCCCAGCCACTGCACCGTATCCGCGGCTGTCGCCGGTCCGATCGTTCCCTCAACCGACTTCATCAGCGCGGCAGGATCCCAGGCCCGTCCCGCCTTGATCACGACGCGAGCGTTGCGCACGGCGCGGATGTCGGCGAGCGGATTCCCGCGCACGATCACCGCGTCCGCCCACTTGCCCGCCTCGATGGAGCCCAGGCGATCGCCGAGTCCCATGGCGCGCGCGGCGTTGATGGTGGCAATGCGCAGCACGGCGTCCGTCGGGATGCCGGACAGCACGAGCGAAAGCAGCTCACGGTGCACGGAGAACGGGGTGAAGTACTCGCCCCAGCTCGGGTGGTCGGTGCCGAGGGTGATCAGGTCGCCGCCGCCGGCATCGTAGAAGGCCTTCACTTCCTTGCGCTTCACCCAGTAGATGTCCTCGAACTGCTGCATCACCGGGCGCGGCGGCCGCGCGTCCACGACCTGGCGCATGTACGGCGTCAGGAAGCGCTTCTCGTCGGTGAAGTACGAGAACACCTGCGGGTCGCGCTTGCCGAAGTACCCGTACGCGCTCAGCGTCGCGTCGTAGTACACGTGCTGCGAGATGTAGAGCGCGAACGTGCGGCGGTACTCGGGCGTGTCGAAGCGGGTCATCTTCTCCAGCGACGCGTACGCGGTCCGGTCCGAGGGGAACGCGTCGCCGCCCATGAAGTGCTCGATGCGATCGATGCCCATGAGGATGGCGTCGCGCGGGTTCACCGACCCGCGGAATCCGGAATCGAGGTGCCCCGTGACGGTGAGGCCGTGCAGGTGCGCACGCTCGATGAGCGCCTGGAGCTGGTACGGCGCGATCCCCTTGGCCTTGAACCCGCGCACGCCAAGCTCGGCCCAGTGGTCCACCTCGGCGTAGATCGAGTCAACCGAGATGTCACGCTTCCAGCCGGGGCGCGCGGTGCCGAAGTACGGGCCCGAGTTGAGCAGCCGCGGCCCGGGCTCGAGCCCGCGGTCGATGCGGATGCGCAGCGCGCGCATGGAGTCCGCGTTCATCTCGCCTGCGGGGAAGGTCGCGGTCACGCCATTCGCGAGGAACAGCGAGGGATACGCCCGCGTCTCGTCCACGCGACCCTTGTCGAACAGGTCCACCGCGTAGTGCGCGTGCAGGTCGAACAGGCCCGGGATGATCGTCTCCGAGTCGGCGACGCGGATGGTGTCGGCGCCCGGTCGCACGATGGACAGGTCGCCGCCCACGCGCAGGAACTTGCCGGCGCGGATCAGGATGCCGGGGTTGTGGACCCGCTCATGCCCTGTGGACGTGAACAGCCATCCACCGAGCAGGACGAGGTCGTGATCCCGGGGCTGTTGCGCT
>DASZRI010000230.1:0-9622 GCA_035549215.1 Gemmatimonadaceae bacterium
CGCCGACCACGCGGTCGACCTGCACGTCGCCGACTTCGTCGACGTGGTGCGCAACCGCCTGACCAGCGAGTCGGAGCGGATCGGGCGTCCGGCGCACGTGGTGGCCGCGTTCGACACCGAGCTGTTCGGGCACTGGTGGTACGAAGGACCGGACTTCCTGGCCGATGCGTATCGCGCGTTGCGTGGCGACACGCAGGTGCGGCCGACCACGGCCGGTGCGCACGTGCGCCGCGTGCGCCGGGCCACGCCGCTGGACGTCCCGGCCGGCTCGTGGGGACGCGACGGCGATTTCGGGATGTGGCTCAACGCACGCACGGCACCCCTGTGGCGCCGCGCGTGGGCGCTCGAGGAACGCTTCTGGCGCGCGGCGGCCGACGTCGCCGGCGACGCGCTGCTGGAGCCCATCCTGGCGCAGGCGGCGCGGGAACTGCTGCTCATGCAGTCGTCCGACTGGCCCTTCCTGATCAGCACGGGCGAGGTGGCCGACTACGCGTCGCAGCGGTTCGCCGGTCACGCCGATGCGCTCGACACGCTGCTTGTCGCACTCGAGGGCCGGCGCGTGGACACCGTGACGTCGCTCATGGCCGCGTTGCACTCCCGCGACGACGTGTTCCCGGATATTCTCGACGCGGTGGCCAGCGTCGTGCGCGGCGCCACCGTCGGCGCGTGAGGCTGCATGCATTCCGTCGTCGTGCATGGCCACTTCTACCAGCCGCCCCGCGAAAATCCGTGGCGCGACGCCGTGGACGTGGAGCCCGGTGCGGCGCCCTTCCACGACTGGAACGTGCGCATCACGCACGAATGCTACGGCCCCGTGTCCGCCGCCCGCCTGCTGGATGCCGCGGGGCACGTCGCCGGGCGCGTGAACCTGTTCGAGTGGATGAGCTTCGACATCGGTCCCACGCTCATGCGCTGGCTGGAACGCCACGCAGTGGACGTCACCCAGGCCATCGTCAGCGCGGATCGCGCCAGCGCCCGCAGGCTGGACGGTCACGGCAACGCGCTCGCGATGCCGTACCACCATGTGATCCTGCCGCTGGCGTCTCGCCGCGACAAGGTGCGGGAGGTGCGGTGGGGCCTGGCCGACTTTCGCGCACGCTATCATCGCGACCCGGAAGGGCTCTGGCTGCCGGAGGCGGCGGTGGACGAGGAGACACTGGTCGTGCTGGCCGAGCAGGGCGTGCGCTTCACCGTGCTGTCGCCGCACCAGGTGCGGAACCCGCCGGACGACGGCCGCCCGCTGCGCTTCGACGCCGGCGGTGGGCGGCAGGTCGCGCTGTTCGTGTACGATGCCGACCTCGCCTCGGGCGTCGCCTTCGGCGACCTGCTGCACGACGGCGACCTGCTCGCCCGTCGCCTGATGCCGCTGGTGGAGGAGATCCCCGAGGCGCGTGTCCCGTCGAGCCTCACCAGTCTCGCCACCGACGGCGAGACCTTCGGACATCATCGCAAGTTCGGCGAGATGGCGCTCGCCCGCGCGATTGCGCTGCTGCGCGCCCACCGCAGCGTGGCGGTCGAGAACTATGCGGCGGTGCTCGCGCGCATGGAGCCCCGCCACGACGTGGATCTGGTGTCGCCCTCGTCCTGGAGCTGTCCCCACGGCGTGGAGCGCTGGCGCAGCGACTGCGGCTGCGGTGCCACCGGCCGGACGTCGCAAGCCTGGCGCGGCCCGCTGCGCAGCGCGCTCGAGTGGCTGGCCGGCGAGCTCGACGCGCGCCTGGGCGCCGAGGCGTCGTCGCTGTTCCGGGACGCGGAACAGGCCGTGGATGCCTTTGGCGGCGTGGCGGCCGGGCTCGAGCGGACGTACGCGGCGTTCGTGGCCGGGCACCTGCGCGCGGGCGCCGATGCGCATCGCGCGGCACGGGTGCTCGACGGCGTCGCCGCCCGCCTGGCCATGTTCAGTTCGTGCGCCTGGTTCTTCGATGACGTGGCGGGACACGAGACCGCGCTCATGCTGCGCCTCGCGGCGTACGCGCTGGACTGCGCGCAGGCGCCCATGCTCGAGCCCGAGCTGCTCGATCGCCTCTCGCGCGCGCACAGCAACTACCCCGCGGCGGGAACCGCGGCCGACGTGTACCATCGCGTGGCAAGTCACCCGCAGCTTGCATGACGGACACCCGCGCGCCGCTGCGCCTGGTCTTCGGCATCCACCTGCACCAGCCGGTCGGCAACTTCGACAGCGTGCTGCGCGACCACGTGCGGGACGTGTACCTCCCGTTGCTGCGCCAGCTCGAGCGGCGGCCGCTCGGCCGGGTCATGCTGCACGTCTCCGGGCCGCTGCTGGAATGGTGCGAGGCCCACGCGCACGACGTCCTCGATCACGTCGGCCGGCTGGTGGCGGACGGGCAGGTGGAGCTGCTGCTGGCCGGCATGTACGAGCCCATCCTCTGCGCATGGCCCGCCGCGGATCGCATCGAGCAGGTGGCATGGATGCGGGACACGCTCACCCGGCTGTTCGGCGCCTGCGGCGACGGCCTGTGGCTCACCGAACGGGTGTGGGAGCCTGACCTGCCGCGCGACCTCGCCGCGGCGGGCGTGCGCTACGTGCTCGTGGACGATCGCCACTTTCTCGTCTCGGGATTCCCGCGCCACGCACTGCACCAGCCGTGGCGCACCGAATGCGATGGCCACGGCGTGGGCGTGCTGGCCATCGACGAGCGCCTGCGGTACCTGATCCCGTTCCGGCCGGCGACGGAGTTCGGCGCGTACTGCCGCGCGCTGCACGACGCCGGCCGGCCGTTGTGCGTGTTCGCCGACGATGGGGAGAAGTTCGGCGGATGGCCGGGGACGCACGAGTGGGTGTACGCACGCGGCTGGTTCGATGCGTTCTGCGACGAGCTCGATGCGCTGCGCGCCGACGGCACGGTGACGGTGTGCGGCGGCGCCGACGCGATGGATGCCGTCCCCTGCGCGGGCCTCGCGTACCTGCCGACGGCGTCCTATCGCGAGATGGAAGCCTGGGCGCTGCCCGCGCCGGGCGCGCGGCGGCTGCAGGCCCTCGAGGCGGAGCTCGGCCCCGACCGCCTGGCGGGACCGGACGGCGCGTTCGTGCGCGGGGGGCACTGGCGCAACTTCCTCGCGAAGTACGCCGAGGCCAACCGCCTGCACAAGAAGACGCGTGCGCTGAGTGCCCTGTGTCGGTCGCGCGGCGATCCCCGCGACGCCCGGCGCGCGATCGGGCGCGCGCAGTGCAACGACGCGTCGTGGCACGGCGTGTTCGGCGGGTTGTACCTGCCGCACCTGCGTCACGCGGTGTGGTCGCAACTGGCCCTGGCGGAAGGCATCCTGCGTCGCGGCGAGTCGCTGGCCGCGGAGTGCGTGGACACGGACGACGACGGCGACGTGGAGGTCGCCGTGCACGCGGCGTCCTTTGCCGCGATCGTGGCGCCGAATCGCGGCGGCGCGCTGGTGGAGCTCACCCACTTTGCCCAGGCGCGCAACCTGGCGGACACCCTCACGCGGCGCCTCGAGGCGTACCACGAGCCGCCGCTCCCTCGCGGGAGCCCGGACCACGCGCCCGCGGCCCGCGATCCCGGCACCGAGGGCACGCCGAGCATTCACGAACTCGAGGGCATGCAGTCGGCGCCGGAGCTGCCGCCGGTGGACCTCGCCGACCGGGCCCTCGGCGTCGTCGTGGCCATTGGTCCGGCCGTGGACGCGTCCGCCTATGCGCGAGCCGCGTACGTCCCCGTCGCGTCGTGGGCCCGCACGCGCTGCTCATATGAAGTGGACGTGGTGGACGACCGGCTGCGCGTGGCCTGCCGGGCACCGGGGTTCGGCGTCGTGTGGGAGTTCGATGCAATGGGAACCGTGTCCGCCGAATGGACGTGGGAGGCGTCGGGGCTGCCCGCGGACGCCCGCGTGGCGATCGAGCTGTCGCTGGCGCACGGCGCCGACGTTCGCGCCCCGGACGCCGACGACGTCTGGCACTACGACATCGAGACGCTCGCGAGGTCCGAGCGCGGCCTGGCCCCCGTGCTGCAGGGGCGGGCGATCGTCGCGGTCTTCCGGGCCAGCGCGGGCGTTGGTCGCGTGCGCTGCAACGGGGCGGGGCGGGCGCGCGTAACGTGAACGTCAGGTGGGGACTCCCGAGGTCGGCGGCCCGCGGAGCGTGCCACACACGGGAACCGTTGCGCAGGCCGTGACCGCCGTCCAAGTTGCCTGTTACCCACCGGGGTGAGCTGTCCGTAAACCCCTGTTCAGGGCCTCGAACCATTGGGGTCCAAAACACGAACATTCCTCCCCATACATGGCAAGGTTTCCCTCCCTGGTGCTGTGTGCGGCCCTCGTCGCCTGTGCGACGCCGGCGTCGGCGCCAGCGCCCACGATCGCTCCCGACGTCGGGAAGCGCGTCGTCGCCAGCCACGGTGTCGTGGCGGCCGGCAACCCTTACGCGGCCGAAGCCGGCCTCGAGATGCTCAAGCGCGGCGGCAACGCCGTGGACGCGGCGGTCGCGACGGCATTCGCCCTCGGTGTCACCGAACCCATGATGAGCGGGCTCGGGGCCGGGGGCGGACTCATTTTCTGGAACGCCGCCACGCATCGCACCGAGTACGTGGACTTCTACAGCGCCGAGGGCGCGGTGCCCGACACCGGGTTGCGCAGCGTGCGCGGGTCGGCCACCACGCGCGGCGTCGGTGTCCCGGGCGCCGTGGCCGGGCTGCTCGAGGCGCAGGCGCGTTACGGCAAGCTGCCGCGCGCAGCCGTGCTGGAACCGGCCATCCGCCTCGCGGCGGACGGCTACACGGCCAACTCGCTGCTCGCGCGCGAGCTCATCGCTGACAGCGCCAAGATTGCCCGTTACGAGGGCGTGCGCCGCATCTTCTTCCCCAACGGCCACGCGCTGCACGCCGGCGACCACGTGGTGCAGCCGGAGCTCGCCGCCACCATGCGGCGAATCGCGGACCAGGGGCCCGACGCCTTCTACAAGGGCACGATTGCCGATGACATCGTCCGCGTCCTGCGCGACGGCGGCAGCACGCTCACGGCGCAGGACTTCGCGAGCTACAAGGCGCGCTGGAAGCGCCCGGTGTGCACGACGTATCGTGGCCGCGTCGTCATCTCCGCGCCCGCCCCGCAGTCGGGGATGGAAGTCCTCGAGGCGCTGAACCTGCTCGAGTCGCGCAACATCGCGCAGCTTGGGCTGCCCAGCCGCTCGCCGGAGGCGTTCCGCGTCCTCACCGGCGCGCTGCGCGTCGCCGTCACGGATCGTGACGCCTACGTCGGCGACCCGGACCATGCGGCAGTGCCGGAGGCCGGCGTGTCATCCAAGGCGTTCGCCGCCACGCGCGCGTCCGTCGTCGACGAGCCCGTCTCCGGCCACCTTGGCGCCGGCGACCCATGGATGGCCGACCGCCAGGCGCCCGACGCGGACTGCGCGCCGCTCGCGCCCGCCGCGCCCACCGCGCTTCCGCACACGGCGTCGCTCGGTGCGCCGGGTGACGGCACGCTGGCCGAGACGACGCACATGTCCGTCGTGGACGACCAGGGCAACGCCGTCGCGATCACCAACACGCTCGGCCTCGGCTTCGGCACGGGCACATGGGTGGACGGCGTCTTCTTCAACAGCGCGCTGTTCAACTTCGCGCGCAACGACTCGGGTCCCAACGCGCGCGGCTCGAACCGCGTGCCGGCGTCCACCATCGCGCCCACGATCGTGCTCAAGGACGGGCAGGTGGAGATGGTGGTCGGCTGCCCGGGTTCGGCGGCGATCCCGCCGGCGATCATCGAGACGATCGTCTATCGCCTGGACTACGGGCTGGATCCCGCGGCATCGCTGCGCATGCCGCGCATGATCCCGACGCAGGGGCGCGACCTGCGCATGGAGGACGGTTTTGCCACCGAGGTGTGGGCCGAGGCGCAGCGCCTGGGCTACAACGTGCTCGCCGGGCCCCCGGTGAGCATGGACTTCGGTGGAGTACACGTCATTGCCCGCATCGGCGGGCAGTGGGTTGGCGCCGCGGATCCGCGGCGTGACGGGGAAGTGCGCGGCTACTGAGTCGCGCCTTCCGCCCCCGCTGGTCCTATTCGTCCGGCGCGCCCGCGTGGCGTGTCGCTCATCGATTCCCCCGGGGGCAGGAGTCAGCGGTCATTGATGGCACTGACAGGAGGAGGTTCCATGCAGGTTCATGCACTGAGGCGGTGGTGGGGGGCGGTCGCGCTCGCGATCGGCGCCCTGCCGGCCGTGCTTTCGGCGCAGCAGGGAACGGGCACGATCACGGGCACGGTCGTCGAGGCCGGCACGGGTCACCCGGTCGGCGGCGCGCAGGTGTTCATTCCCGAGACGCGACAGGGCACGGCGGCCAGCGATTCCGGCACCTTCACGATCGCCCGCGTGCCCGTGGGCGGCACCAGCGTGCGCGTGCAGATGATCGGCTATGAGCCCTCGCAGCAGCGCGTGGTCGTGACCAGCGGCGGCGTCACGCGCGTCACGTTCACGCTCAAGCGCACCGCGGTCACGCTGACCGACGTGGTCGTGACGGCCACCGGCCAGGAGCGCACCAAGGAGATCGGCACCTCGCTGGCGACGATCGACTCGGCCTCGCTGGCCCGCGCGCCGGTGAACAACACGCAGGACATCCTGTCCGGCCGCACCAGCGGCGTCACCGTGCTCAACAACTCCGGCCAGCCCGGCGCCGGCGGCACCATCCGCCTGCGCGGCGTGAACAGCATCAGCCAGGGCAACTCGCCGATCATCTACGTGGACGGCATCCGGATCTACAACGGCATCACCGGCACCAGCGTCATCGGGCGCCAGGCCGTGCTGCCGCTCAATGACATCGACGCGGCGGACATCGACCACATCGAGGTGGTGAAGGGCCCGGCCGCGACGACGCTCTACGGCACCGAGGCGTCGGGCGGCGTGATCCAGATCTTCACCAAGCGCGGCCTCAACTCCAGGCCGCAGTGGTCCGCCTCCATCGGCGAGGGCTTCAACAGCATGGGCCACGTGGGCCCCAAGAGCGACCCGACGGGCCTCTTCTTCAACAAGTGCAGCGGTACGCTCACCAACGGCGTGGGCACGAAGTTCCAGGACCTCACCTGCCCGTCGCGCGGCTCGTGGCTGCAGGACGGCCCGGTGCAGAACTACAGCGTGAACGTCCGCGGCGGCTCGCCGGACGTGACGTACTTCCTGGGCACGGACCTGAACCAGGAGCGCGGCGTGCTGCCCACGGGCGGCAACCGCGACGGCGGCGTGCGCGGCAACTTCTCGTTCCGCCCGGCCACCGGCTTCGAGTTCGGCCTGAACTCGTCGTTCACCACGCGCCACGTGGACTGGATCGCGGACGGCAACAGCGCCAACGGCGCCGTGCTCAACATCTCGCGCGGTCCCAGCAGCAACTTCAAGACCACGGGCTGCAGCGACCCGACGGTGACGTGCCTGAACAACTCGCTGCTGTTCACGCTGCCCAGCTTCACCAACACCAACCACTACATCACCGGCTTCTCGGCCAAGTATGACGCCGAGGGGCACTTCAGCACGCGCCTGAACGTCGGCTACGACTACAACGACGCGCTGCTGCAGACCGAGTATCCGTTCGGGTTCCCGCGCCAGCCGCTGGGCCAGATGTGGCAGACGCAGTGGAACCGCACGCTGCTCACCACGGACTTTGCCGCGAACTGGAAGCAGGACTTCGGCTCCACCTGGCAGACCACGTCGTCCGTGGGCGGCCAGATGTTCGACAGCCACTACCAGAACACGGACCTCGAGTCGGACAACTTCGCCGGCCCGGGCATCCCCGTGCTCACGTCGGGCTCGCTTCGCCAGATCAACGCCGCGTCCGACCAGCGCGTGATCAATGCCGGCTTCTTCCTGCAGGAAGTCCTCGGCTGGCGTGACCGCGTGTTCGTCACCGGCGGCCTGCGCGTGGACGGCAACAGCGCGTTCGGCAAGAGCTTCGGCCTCCAGAACTACCCCAAGCTGAGCGTGGCCTACGCGATCTCCGACGAATCGTGGTGGCACGTGCCGTTCATCGAGACGCTCAAGCTCCGCGGCGCCGTGGGCGAGTCGGGCAAGGCGCCCGGCGCGTTCGACGCCGTGCGCACGTGGAGCCCGGTCGCGGCCGAGAACGGCCAGCCGGCGTTCACGCCGTCGCAGCTCGGCAACGCGGACCTCGGCCCCGAGCGCACGCGCGAGACGGAAGTCGGCTTCGACATGAGCGCGCTGGACGGCCGCCTGGGCTTCAACCCGACGTTCTACCAGCAGCACACGTACGGGGCGCTGATCCCGGTCACGCTGCCGCCGTCCAACGGCTTCACCAACACGCAGCTCGAGAACGTGGGCCAGCTCAAGAACACCGGCTTCGAGTTCACGCTCACCGGCGACCTGGTGCGCCGGCCGCAGTTCGACCTCACCGCGCGGCTCAACTACACGCACGTCAAGAGCGACGCCGTGAACCTGGGCGGCCAGTCCATCACCATCCAGGCGCTGTCCGACACGTACGTGCGCGAGGGCTACCCGGCGCCGTCGTACTTCGGCTACAAGGTCACCAACCCGAACGCCATCGCCAACCCGGTGGTGGACACGAACGCCTACCTGGGCGCCACGTATCCTGACCAGATCATCAGCCCCTCCCTCACGCTCACGGTCTGGAAGAACCTGACCCTGGACGCGCTCGGCGAGTGGCAGCTTGGCGGCCACCTGCTGAACGCGGTGGGCTACCAGAACGCCAACCTGGACGTCTGGCAGCCGTGCTACGACGTGCGCAGCAAGCTGCGCGCGGCAGCCAACGACCCCACCGCCCTGAACGATGTGACCGCCCTCCAGCGCGCCAAGTGCACGATCAGCGGCGCCGCGCGCGACTACTCGTACTGGGTCGAGTCGTCCGACTTCTTCAAGCTCCGCAGCGTGACGCTCACCTGGGCCATCCCGGACCGCTACATGCACGGGCTGCACAACGCGTCGCTCTCGGTCGCGGGCCGCAACCTGTGGACCAGCACCAAGTACACGGGCACCGATCCCGAAGTGGCCGACATCGGCACCGATTCATTCTCGCGCCGTGACTACTACGTCTTCCCGACGTACCGCACGTTCACGGCCACCCTGCGATTCGGCTTCTGACCCGGATGGAGATTCATTTCATGAAGACCTCATACATCATCCCGATCGCGCTCGCGGGCCTGCTGTGCTCGGCCTGCGACCTGTCGGTGACCAACCCGGGCCCCGTCCAGGACAGCCAGCTCAACAACGCCAGCGCCGTCCCGGCCCTGGTCAACGGCATGTCCGGCGACCTGTCGCTGGCCATCGGCAACTTCCTCATCGGCAACACGGTCATGACCGATGAGCTCATTCACTCGGGCAACTACGCCGCGCCGAACGAGTTCGCGCTCGGCATCATCCGCCCGGCGGACGTGGACCCCGACTACCAGAACCTGCAGCAGGCGCGCTGGGTGGCCGAGGACGGCCTGCGCCGCATGAAGACGGTGCTCGGCAGCACGTTCGAGACCGATCCCAACACGCCGCGCGCGTACCTCTACGCCGGCTTCGCCAACCGCCTCCTCGGCGAGAACAGCTGCCAGGCGGTGATCGACGGCGGCCCGGCGCAGAGCGACTCGGTGTACTTCCAGCGCGCCGAGAGCCTGTTCACGCGGGCCAACACCCTCGCGACGGCGCTCAAGAACA
>DASZRI010000231.1:0-15545 GCA_035549215.1 Gemmatimonadaceae bacterium
CGCCGCCGCCGGCAGGTGGACCCAGGGCGCTCGGCGCCAGCGCAGGGCCAGGAATCCCCCGGCCACCACGTAGGCGATGAAGGCCGCATGGACTGCGACCAGCAGGTCGGCCAGCAGGCGGTACTGCATGCCTGCAAGGTACGCGTCCCGGCCCGCGTTGACACGGCGTAAGTCCTTGCGTAGCTTAGGGGTCTGTATAAAAACGCCGTTACGGCGGCCGAGACCCGGGTTGCAACCCGCACCGGTGAGGCGCAGGACTCACATCGCTCGTCAGGGCAGTCAATGAAGACGTTCTCCGCAACCCCGCGCGACATCCAGCAGCGGTGGTTCATCGTGGACGCGGATGGCCTAGTGCTTGGCCGTCTCGCCTCCGAGGTCG
Organism: Gemmatimonadaceae bacterium; assembly: GCA_035549215.1. Taxonomy (GTDB): domain Bacteria; phylum Gemmatimonadota; class Gemmatimonadetes; order Gemmatimonadales; family Gemmatimonadaceae; genus JAGWRI01. Next base: position 380 of record DASZRI010000231.1, read on the forward strand.
CGAAGGTCATTCGCGGCAAGCACAAGCCCATCTTCACCCCGCACATGGATACCGGTGACAACGTCATCGTCATCAACGCGTCCAAGGTGAAGGTCACGGGTCGCAAGGCCGAGCAGAAGGAATACTTCCGCCACACGGGCTACATGGGCCATGAGCGGTTCACGCCGCTGGCCACGATGCTCGCCAAGCATCCCGAGCGCGTGATCGAGAAGGCCGTGCACGGCATGCTGCCCAAGACGGCCCTGGGCCGCCAGGTGCTGCGCCGCAAGCTGCGCGTGTACGCGGGTGCCGAGCATCCGCACGTTGCCCAGCAGCCGACTCCCCTGACCTTCAAGAAGAGCGAGAAGTAATCCATGGCCGACACGCAGATCCACGCCATCGGCCGCCGCAAGGAAGCGGTGTGCCGCGTGTACCTCAAGCCGGGCTCCGGCAAGTGGGACGTCAACGGGCGCACGCTCGGTGACTACTTCCCGCGGCCCACGCTGGTCTCGGCCATCCAGCAGCCGTTCACGGCCACGGACACGCTCGGGCGCTTCGACGTGCGCGCGAACGTGGACGGTGGCGGGCAGACGGGGCAGGCCGGCGCGCTGCGCCTGGCCGTGGCCCGCGCGCTCGTGAAGGTGGACGAGGCGCACCGCTCCAAGCTGCGCGCCATGGGCCTGCTCACGCGCGATGCCCGCGCGGTCGAGCGCAAGAAGCCCGGCCGTCCCAAGGCCCGCAAGCGGTTCCAGTTCAGCAAGCGTTAAGCAGGACGGCGGAGCGCGGCGCACGTGGCGCCGCGCCCCGCCGCGCGGTTCATCTCACACGCGGCCTGAGTCCCTGCAGGTGCCGGTTCGCCGGTCGGCAGCGGGCGGTGACGGTCGCGGACGTCCAAACCAATCAGGGGTACAGGTTCCACCATGTCTGATTCGCAGATCACGCTCGAGCAGCTCCTGGCCGCGGGTGTCCACTTCGGGCACCAGACGCGCCGCTGGAATCCCAAGATGCGCCGCTTCATCTTCGCGGAGCGCAACGGGATCCACATCATCGACCTCCAGAAGACCATGCGCCAGATCGAGCTGGCGCAGAAGCTGGCGCGCGAAGTCGTGCTGCGCGGCGAGCAGGTCCTCTTTGTCTGCACCAAGTCGCAGCTGTCGGGCCTGGTGAAGGAAGCCGCGGAGAGCTGCGGCGCCCTCTACATCACCGAGCGCTGGCTCGGCGGCCTGCTCACCAACTTCCAGACGGTCAAGAAGCAGCTCCGCCGCATGAAGGAGCTCGAGGCCGGCTCGGAGTCGGGCGGCGAGTTCGAGAACTACACCAAGAAGGAACAGCTCATGATGTCGCGCGAGCGCGACAAGCTGTCCAAGTACCTGGCGGGCATCAAGAACATGTCGCGCCTGCCGGGGCTGATGTTCGTGGTGGATTCCAAGAAGGAGCGCATCGCCGTCAGCGAGGCGAACAAGCTCAACATCCCGATCATCGCCGTGGTGGACACGAACGCCGATCCGGACCTCATCACCGTGCCGATCGCCGGCAACGACGACGCGATCCGCTCGGTGGAACTCATCGCCAACGCCATCGCGGCGACCATCGGCGAGGCGCGGCGCGAAGCGCCCGTGCGCGAGGAGGTCGAGGAAGGCGAGTCCTACACGTACAGCTCCGACCGCGGGGCCGAGCCGGCCGAGGGCGAGGGCGATCGTCGCCGTCGCCGCCGTCCGCGCCGCCGCCGTGCCAAGCCGGAAGCCATCGCCGCGCGCCTGAAGACGCCGGGCGAGGCGGAGGGCGAGGCCGACGCGGGTGAAGCCGGGGCGGAGCCCGAGGCCGAGTAAACTCCCCGCGGCGCGCCCGTCACGCGGCGGGCACGCTCACGGCGCGGCGCCTGCCGCAGTATTTTCAACAGACGCCGCCGGCTTGCGCTGGCGGCGTTTCCATGACACTGACTGCCAGAAGGACAACACATACATGGCTACGTTCACTGCAAAGGACGTCCAGGAGCTGCGCCAGCGGACCGGCGCGGGCATGATGGACTGCAAGAAGGCGCTCGAGGAGACCAACGGGAACATCGACCAGGCCATCGAGTACCTCCGCAAGAAGGGCATTGCCAAGGCCGAGAAGCGCGCGGGGCGTTCCGCGAGCGAGGGCCTCATCGGCAGCTACATCCACCACAACGGCAAGGTGGCGGTGCTCGTCGAGCTCAACTGCGAGACGGACTTCGTCGCGCGTACCGATGACTTCAAGGACCTGGCGCGCCACCTGGCCGAGCACGTCGCGGCCACCGCGCCGCTCGCCGTGGACGCCGATGGCATCCCGGCCGAGAAGATCGAGGCCGAGCGCCGCATCGCCGAGGAGCAGACCCGCGCCAGCGGCAAGCCCGAGGCCATGATCGCCAAGATCGTGGACGGCAAGGTCAACGCGTTCCTCAAGGAAGTCACGCTGCTCAACCAGCCGTGGGTCCGCGACGGCGGCAAGACCGTCGGCGAGCTGGTCAAGGAAGTCTCGGCCAAGACGGGCGAGAACATCCAGGTCAAGCGCTTCGTCCGCTTCCAGCTCGGCGAGGCCTGAGCCGCGCATGCCCGAACTCCGCTATCCGCGCGCGCTGATCAAGCTCTCCGGCGAGGCCCTGGCCGGCGAGAAGGGGTTCGGTTTCGACTTCGAGACGATGCACCGGCTGGCCGACGAGGTGGTCGCGGTGCTGCAGTCCGGCGCATCGGTCGGCCTGGTGATCGGCGGCGGCAACATCGTGCGCGGCACGCAGCTCTCCAAGATGGGCATGGAGCGCGTGACCGCCGATTACATGGGCATGCTGGGCACGGTGATCAATGCCCTCGCGGTGCAGGATATCCTGGAACGCAAGGGCATCGACACCCGCGTGATGACGGCCATCCGCATGGAGGAGCTGGCGGAGCCGTACATCCGGCGGCGGGCGCTGCGCCACTTCGAGAAGGGGCGCACCGTGATCTTTGCCGCCGGCACGGGCAACCCGTATTTTTCCACCGACACGGCCGCCGTGCTGCGCGCCATCCAGATCAAGGCCGACGTGATCATCAAGGCCACGAGCGTGGATGGCGTCTACTCGGCGGATCCCAAGCGGGACCCGAACGCCAAGTTCTACGAGGAGATCAGCTACCGCGACGTCATGTTCGAGGAGCTGAAAGTCATGGACCAGACGGCGGTCACGCTCTGCAAGGAGAACGGCCTGCCGCTGATCGTCCTCAACATCCATAGATCGGGCGCTATCGCCCGCGCCGTGCGCGGGGAGCGCGAGGGGACACTCGTCCGATGAGCACAATTCCGCAGATCCTGAAGGACTGTCGCACGGCGCTGGACAAGGCGATGGAGAGCACCCGGCGCGAGTTCGCCGGCATCCGCTCCGGCAAGGCGTCGCCCAACATGCTCGACACGATCCGCGTCGAGGTGTACGGCTCGCAGCTCGCCATGAACCAGGTGGCCACGGTCTCCGTGCCGGAGCCCCGTGTCCTGATCGTCACCCCGTTCGACAAGGGGCAGATCAAGGCGATCGAGAAGGCGATCCGCGAGTCCGACCTCGGGCTCGACCCGGCGGTGCAGGGCACGGTCATCCGCGTGCCGCTGCCGAGCATGAACGAGCAGCGCCGCAAGGAGCTGGTGAAGGTCGTGCACAAGCTCGCGGAGGAGGGCAAGATCGCCATCCGCCACGCGCGCACGCACTCCCGCGACACCCTCAAGAAGCTGCAGGGCGTGTCCGAGGACGACGTCAAGCACGCCGAGAAGGACTTGCAGAAGCTGCACGACGACTACATCCACAAAGTGGACGAGCTGATCAAGGCGAAGGAAGCCGAGATCATGGAAGTGTGACCGGCGGACCGTGGCCGTGCCGGACCTGACGAGCGACGAGCTGCTCGCGCGCATCCGCGTGCACGGCCGCATCCCGCGCCATGTGGCCATCATCATGGATGGCAACGGGCGCTGGGCGCGGGATCGGGTCATGCCGCGCCCGTTCGGCCACCGCGCCGGCATGGCGTCGGTGCGCGATGTCGTCGAGGGCAGCATCGACGCCGGGCTCGAGGTGCTGTCGCTGTTCGCGTTCTCGCGCGAGAACTGGCAGCGCCCCACCACCGAGGTGTCGGCCCTCATGTCGCTGCTGGAGGAGTACATCCAGCGCGAGGCCGACGAGCTGCACCGCAACGGCGTCTGCGTGCGCGTGCTCGGCGAGCTGGAGCGCCTCACGCCTCCCGCGGCACGCGCCGTCGAGCGCGTCGTGAAGCAGACGGCCGGCAATGACCGCCTGCACCTCAACCTGTTCATCTCGTACGGCTCGCGGGCCGAGCTCACGCGGGCCGCGCGGCTGCTCGCCGAGGATGTGGCTGCCGGGCGGCTGGCGCCCGATGCCATCGACGAGGCCGCCTTCGCCAGCCGCCTGTATACCGCGGGGATGCCGGATCCCGACCTGCTCATCCGCACGTCGGGCGAGCTGCGCATCTCCAACTTCCTGCTCTGGCAGCTCGCGTACACGGAGCTGTACGTGTCCCCGGTGCTGTGGCCGGACTTCCGGCGCGCGCAGCTCTACGAGGCCATCCTGGCCTTCCAGGCGCGGGACCGTCGCTTCGGCCGCGTCACCGCGTAGGCTCCCATGACTGAACTGACACGGCGCGTGCTGTTCGCCGTCGTGGCCGCGCCGCTGGTGCTGGCCATCATCCTGTGGGGCGGCGCTGCGCTTGCCGCGCTGCTCGCCATCGCCTCCGCGCTGGCGGCGTGGGAATTCTTCCGCCTCGCGCGCTCCGCCGGCGAGCAGCCCCTCGATGACATCGGCATCGCGTGCGCCGGGCTCACGCCCCTTGCCGTCCACGCGCAGTACCTCGGGCTCTACACCATGCGCCCTGTGTACGCGATGGTTGCCATCCTGCTGGTGTGCGCGCTGGCGCTCTGGATGCGCGGGTCGCGCGGACGTCCCATGGCGTCGCTGGGCGTGACGCTGCTCGGCGTCGCCTACACGGGATGCACGCTCTCGTTCGCCTACGCCATCCGCTACCACGAGTACGCGCTCGGCGGGCGCGACGTCCGTGTCGGCGGGTCGCACGTCCTGCTGGCCGCGGGTGGCGCGCTGGTGATCCTGCCCGTGCTGGCCACGTGGGCCACCGATATCGGCGCGTACTTCATCGGCCGGGCCTTCGGCAAGCGACGCCTCATGGTCTCGGTCAGCCCCGGGAAGACCGTGGCTGGCGCCGTGGGCGGCGTGCTCGCCAGCATCCTCGTGACGTATGTGTACGCGCGCTACGTGCTGCACCCGGTCGCCCAGCTCGGCTTCACGCCGCAGGGCGCCGTGCTGTTCGGCGCCGTGATCAGCGCCGTCGCGCAGCTGGGCGACCTGTTCGAGTCCATGCTCAAGCGCGAGGCCGACGTGAAGGACAGCTCGCACCTCATCCCGGGTCACGGCGGCGTGCTCGACCGGACGGACAGCCTGCTGTTCGCGCTCCCCGTCGCGTACCTGCTGCTCGGCTGGCTGCTCATCCCGGCGCCGGTATGACCCCGCAGGGCATCGCGATCCTCGGGTCCACCGGCTCCATCGGGACCACGGCGCTGCGCGTGCTCGCGCGCCAGCGCGAGCGGTTCACCGTGCGTGCGCTCACCGCGTTCTCGAATGCCGCGCTGCTGCGCGAGCAGGTGGACGAGTGGCGCCCGTCGTACGTCGGGCTCGTGGAGAACGGCGTCGTGCCGCATCCGGGATGGCGGGGCGGCGCTGAGTGCCTGGTGGAAGCGGCCGTCCGTCCTGACGTGGACGTCGTGCTCAATGCCGTGGTTGGCGCTGCCGGGCTGGACGCGACGCTCGCCGCGTTGGAGCAGGGCAAGCGCGTCGCACTGGCCAACAAGGAGACGCTGGTGATGGGCGGCTCGCTCGTCAGCCAGGCGTCGGCGCGCGGCGGCGGCGAGATCGTCCCCGTGGACAGCGAGCACAGCGCCGTGCTGCAGTGCATCACGGGGAGGCCCGGCACCGAGGTTCGCCGCATCATCCTCACGGCATCCGGCGGGCCCTTCCGCCAGTGGACCCGCGAGCAGCTCGGCCACGCGACCCTCGCCGACGCGCTGCAGCATCCGACGTGGTCCATGGGGCGCAAGATCACGGTGGACAGCGCCACGCTCGCCAACAAGGCGCTCGAGGTCATCGAGGCGCACTACCTGTTCGGCATCCCGTACGACCGCATCGAGGTGGTGGTGCATCCGCAGAGCGTGGTGCACTCCTTCGTCGAGTTCGTGGATGGCAGCGTGCTGGCGCAGATGGGCGTGCCGAGCATGGAACTGCCCGTGCTGTACGCGCTGACGCATCCGGAGCGCGTGCATGACAGCGGTGTCCCGGCCTTCGATCCCGCGGAGCTCTCGCCGCTCACGTTCGAGCCGGTGCGGCACGACGCATTCCCGGCGCTGCGCCTGGGCATCGCGGCCGGGCGCCGCGGCGGCGCTGCGCCCGCGGTGTTCAACGCCGCCAACGAGCAGGCGGTCGCGCTCTTCCTGCAGGGGCGGATTTCCTTCATGGACATTGCCGCGGCGATCGACGGCGCGCTGGACGCGCTCGGCGACGCCCCCGGCGATTCCCGCGACGCGCTGCTCGCGGCCGACGCGCAGGCGCGCCAACACGTACGGGAGCGATTCGGATGCTAGCCTGGCTTGCCCCTGTCCTGGTGTTCGGGCTCGTGATCTTCGTGCACGAGCTGGGGCACTTCCTGGCCGCCAAGGCAATGGGCGTGTACGCCCCGCGCTTCTCGATCGGCTTCGGGCCCGCCATCTGGCGCCGCCGCCGCGGGGAGACCGAGTATGTCCTTGCGCTGCTGCCGCTCGGCGGCTACGTGCGGATGGCGTCGCGGCACGACGAGGCCGCGGCCATGCTCGAGGGCGGCAGCGAGGAGCAGTCGCGGCTGTCCCCGAATGATCCGGGCTACGATCCCGAGGCGATGATCCCCTTCGGGCCAAAGCCCGTGCCCGAGGACCGCTGGTTCGAGTCCAAGCCCCTTGCTGCCCGGCTGCTCATCCTCGTGGCCGGCGTGACGATGAACACGATCCTGGCCTTCGTGGTGGCGATCGTGCTCGCGGCACAGTTCGGCCGCACGATCGTGGACACGCGCGTCGTCGGGGCGGTGCGCCCGCTGGCTGGCGCGCCCGCGCTGGCGGTGCTGCAGCCCGGCGATACGATCCTGCAGGTGAATGGCGCCGCAGTCGCCACCTGGAACGACGCGATGCGTGCGATCGCCGAGAGCCACGACCGCGTGCGGCTCACAACGTCGCGCGGGGCGGTGACGGTGCCGCTCTCGCCGTCGGTGATGGGCCCGGACGTCGCGGCGTCGCTGGATTACCGCGTTCCCGCGGTGATCGATTCGGTCTTTGCGGGCGACCCGGCGCAGAAGGCCGGGCTCCAGCCAGGCGACAGCGTGGTGTCCATCAATGGCGCACCAGTGGACGGGTTCGCGGAGCTGGTATCGAAGGTCTCGGCCTCGGCCGACTCGACGTTGGTGTTCACGATCGCCCGCCACCAGAAGCTGCTGGACCTGCACGTCACCCCGCGCCGGGCGACCGTCCCGGACCCGGTCACGGGTAAGGCCCAGGTGGTGGGGCGCATCGGGGCGGCGCCGCGCGACATCTCGCGGCACGAGTCGCTGGGGCCCGTGGACGCCATCGTGGCGGGCACGCAGGCGACGTGGGGGATGGCCGGCTCGATCGTGGGCGTGGTGCGCGACCTCGTGACGCGGAAGGTGTCCGTCAAGCAGCTCGGCGGGCCGATCGCGATCACGCGAGCCTCCGTGGCGGCGGCGAGGACGGGGCTCCAGAACCTGTTCTACCTGATCGCGCTGCTGAGCATCAACGTGGCGGTGCTGAACCTGCTCCCCGTGCCGATCCTGGACGGCGGGCAGATCCTGCTCATCGTGATCGAGACGGCCAAGGGAAGCCCGTTCAGCCTGCAGACGCGGGAGTACATCCTGCGCTTCGGGCTGCTGCTGATCGCCGTGCTGTTCGCGATCGTGATGTGGAACGATACGGCGAGCCTGCTCGGGCGGTTCTTCCAGTAGGGGCGGGCCCTTTACATGGGCTGCCCGTCGGGTTAAGTTGAGATGCTGCAAACAATTCGGTTGAACACACACCGCCACTGGGGCGGGGATCTACACGTCATGTCTTTCCAGAAGTCACCCGAGATCACGAAGTTCCAGAGCCACGCGTCGGACACCGGTTCGACCAGGTTCCAGGTTGCCCTGCTCACCGAGCGGATCAACTACCTCACCGAGCACTTCCGGACCCACAAGAAGGATCATCACGGCCGCCGTGGCCTGCTCAAGATGGTCGGCAAGCGTCGTCGCCTGCTGAACTACATGAAGCGCACGGATGTCGAGGGGTACCGGCAGATCGTGCAGGATCTCGGGCTTCGCTACTAGGACACACGTGAAGGTCACGCGCGCGGAACGCTACGTCGTAGCCCGCGCGCTTTTTGTATTCCACGAGGTTACAACGCAATGATGCAACGCATCGAGAAGACCTTCGCCGGCCGCAAGCTCGTCATCGAGACGGGCCGCATGGCGAAGCAGGCGGCCGGATCGGCCGTGGTGCAGTTCGGCGACACGATGGTCATCGCCGCCGTCACTGTCAGTGACAACGAGAGCCCGCTCCCCTTCTTCCCGCTCACGGTCGAGTACCGCGAGAAGACCTACGCCGCGGGCAAGATCCCGGGCGGGTTCATCAAGCGTGAGGGGCGGCCCCACGACCACGAGATCCTGGCAGCCCGCATCATCGACCGGTCCATCCGCCCGCTCTTCCCGGAAGGATTCAAGAACGAGGTGCAGGTCTTCATCTATGTCGTCTCCGCCGACCAGGAGAACGACGCCGACGTGCTCGCCCTCGTGGCCGCGTCGTTTGCGCTCAACGCGTCGAAGATCCCGTTCATGGGGCCCATCGCCGGCGTCCGCGTCGGCCGGCTGCAGGAGAACTGGGTGCTCAACCCCACGTTCCAGCAGCTCGAATACAGCGACATGGACCTCGTCGTCGCCGGCTCGCAGGACTCGATCGTCATGGTCGAGGGCGGCGCACTCGGCGTGTCCGAGGATGACGTCGTGGATGCGCTGCAGCTCGCGCACGGCGGCATCAAGGAGCTGATCGCGATCCAGCAGGAGCTGCTCGCCAAGATCGACCGCCCGGCCAAGATGGAGTGGAAGAAGGCCGAGCTGCCCGCCGGCCTCGAGGCTCGCGTGCGCGAGGTGGCCGAGGCGCGCATCGCCGAGGCGATCAACCAGAAGGAGAAGCACTCGCGCATCGAGGCCGTGGAGCGCGTCAAGAAGGAGGCCGCGGAGGCGCTGGCCGCCGAGTTCCCGGACCACGTCGGCGCGATCAAGGGCGTGCTCGGCGACCTCGAGTACGAGGCGCTGCGCTCGCAGGTGCTCGACACCAAGCTCCGCGTGGACGGCCGCAAGGTCACCGAGGTGCGCCCGATCACGATCGACACCTCCGTGCTGCCCCGCGCGCACGGCTCGGCGCTGTTCACGCGCGGCCAGACGCAGGCGCTGGTGAGCGTCACGCTCGGCACCGCGAATGACGTGCAGCGGCTCGACACGATCGACGAGCCCAAGGAAACGACCAAGTCGTTCATGCTGCACTACAACTTCCCCCCGTTCTCCACGGGCGAGGTGCGGCCGATGCGCGGCACGTCGCGCCGCGAGATCGGCCACGGCAACCTGGCCGAGCGCGCGCTGCAGGGCGTCCTGCCGCCGTTCGAGCAGTTCCCGTACACCATCCGCATCGTCTCGGACGTCCTCGAGTCCAACGGCTCGTCGTCCATGGCGTCCATCTGCGGCGGCTCGCTGGCGCTGTTCGACGCCGGCGTCCCGCTGCACGCGGCGGTGGCCGGCGTGGCCATGGGCCTGATCAAGGAAGGGAAGAAGTACGCCATCCTCACCGACATCCTGGGCACCGAGGACCACCTCGGCGACATGGACTTCAAGGTGGCGGGCACGGCGGAAGGCATCACGTCCATCCAGATGGACATCAAGATCCAGGGCCTCGACGTCTCGATCATGAAGGAGGCGCTCGCGCAGGCGCGTGAAGGCCGCCTCCACATCCTGGGCGAGATGACCAAGGCGCTCAGCGCGCCGCGCGCGGACCTGTCGCCGTTTGCGCCTCGCATCGTGACGATGACGATCAACCCCGAGAAGATCGGCGACCTCATCGGCCCCAAGGGCAAGACCATCCGCGGCATCCAGGACGAGACGGGCGCCGAGCTCACGGTGGATGACTCCGGCCTGGTCACGATTGCCGCCGTGGGCGGCGAGGCCATGGAGCGCGCACGCCAGATGGTGCAGGCGATCACGGCCGAGCCGGTCGTGGGCGAGGTGTACGAGGGCCCGGTGAAGTCGACGACCGCGTTCGGCGCGTTCATCGAGATCATGCCGGGCACCGAGGGCCTGCTGCACATCTCCGAGATGCGCCACGGCCGCGTGGACAAGACCGAGGACGTGGTCAAGAAGGGCGACCGCGTGAAGGTCAAGCTCATCGAGCGCGACGAGCGCGGGCGCCTGCGCCTGTCCATGAAGGCGCTGCTCCCGAAGCCCGAAGGGGCCGAGGCGGAAGCCGCGACCTCCGGCGAGGGCGAGGGTGAGTCTCGCGAGGGCGGCGACCGCGGCGATCGCGGGGAGCGTCGTGGTGGACGCCGCGGCGGGGAGCGTTCGCGCCGCTCGTGACGAACTCCGCTCGTTCGCACGACGCGGATTTCCGACGGACCGTACTGCCCAACGGACTGACCGTACTCTCGGAGCATGTTCCGGGAGTGCGGTCGGTGTCGTTTGGGGCGTGGGTTCGCGCCGCGTCCGTGCATGAATCGCCCAGCGAGATGGGCGTGTCGCACCTGCTGGAGCACATGGTGTTCAAGGGCACGGCCCGCCGGTCCGCGCAGGACATCGCGCTCGCGCTGGAAGCCGTGGGCGGCTCGCTGGACGCCTATACGTCGCGCGAGCACACCGTGTACCAGGCGCGCGTGCTCGATCGGCACCTGACGCTCGCCGCCGACGTGATCGGCGACATGGTGTTCCATCCGTCGCTGCGGTCCGACGACCTTGCCCTCGAGCGCCGGGTGGTGCTCGAGGAGATCGCAATGGTCGAGGACACCCCGGACGACCTCGTGTTCGAGCTGCACAACGAGACGCTCTGGGGCACGCACCCGCTTGGCTACTCCATCCTCGGCACTCGCGAGACGGTGTCGCGGCTGGGCGTGCGCGAGCTGCGTGCCCTGCACGAGCGCGCCTATCACCCGGAGCACATCGTAGTCGCCGCCGCCGGGAACCTGCAGCACGAGGACCTCCTGGCCGCGCTGCACGAGACCGGCTGGGCGGACGTGCCCCGCGGTGGCACGGCACGGGTGATCACGCCCGAGCCGCACGCCGAGGCCCCGACGCGGCGGCACGTGGAGCGGGACGGGGCGCAGGCCCACCTCGTGCTCGGGTCGCCGGCGGTCGCGCACGGGGATCCCCGGCGCTACGCGCTCGCGCTCGTCAGCATGCTGATGGGCGGGGGCATGAGCTCGCGGCTCTTCCAGCGTGTTCGCGAGGAGCTTGGCCTCGCGTACGCCGTGTACACCTTCCAGTCGTTCCACGCGACCACGGGGGTGCACGGGGTGTACGTGGGCACCGGCCCCGACACCGCGGCGCGCGCGCTGGAGGCCATCGAGGCCGAGCTGGGACGCGTGGCGGAAGAGGGGCTGCCCGACGACGAGCTCGCGATGGGCAAGGAGCAGCTCAAGGGCCAGCTCGTGCTCTCGCTGGAGGGGGCCGGATCCCGCATGTACCGCGCAGCCGGCGTCGAGCTGTACGGGGAGCCCTTCCGGACGACGGATGAGCTCCTGGCGCAGGTGGACGCGGTGGACGCAGAGACCGTACGCGAGGTCGCCCGCACGTTCTTCGCCCCCGGCCGCCAGACGGTGCTCACCCTTGGTCCCGGAGCCGGCTGAGATGCAAACGTTCGCGGGCCGGCTTAGCTTACACCGGCTGCCTCGGGGCGCCCGTCGCACCTGGGCGACGCGCCAGCGGCGGCATTCTCGCACCCCTTTCCAGCCATGAAGATTGGCGTTCCCAAGGAAATCAAGACGAACGAGAACCGCATCGCGCTCGTGCCGGCAGGCGCCGAGGCGCTGGTCACCGCGGGACACTCGTTGCTGATCGAGACCGGTGCCGGGCTTGGCAGCGGCTTCCCGGACGAGGCCTACACTGCGGTGGGCGCGAAGATCGCGCCGGACGCCGCGACCGTGTGGCGCGAGTCGGACATGATCATGAAGGTGAAGGAGCCGATCGAGCCCGAGTGGCCGCACATGCGCAAGGGCCAGCTCATCTTCACGTACTTCCACTTCGCCGCGGATGAGAAGCTCACCAGGGCGCACCTGGCCAGTGGCGCGGTGTGCGTGGCGTACGAGACGGTGGAGCTCCCGAACCGTGAGCTGCCGCTGCTGACGCCGATGTCCGAGGTGGCCGGCCGCATGGCAGTGCAGGAGGGCGCGAAGTACCTGGAAAAGCTCTACGGCGGGCGTGGCGTGCTGCTGGGCGGCGTGCCCGGCGTGGCCCCGGCCAAGGTCGTCATCCTGGGCGGCGGCGTCGTGGGCACCAACGCGGCCAAGATGGCCGCGGGGATGGGCGCCAAGGTCGTGATCCTCGACCTGTCGCTGGAGCGCCTGCGCTACCTGAGCGACGTGATGCCGGCCAACGTGCAGCTCATCCACTCCAACCGGCACAACATCCTCGAGCAGATCGAGACGGCGGACCTCGTGGTCGGCGGCGTGCTCATTGCCGGCGCCAAGGCCCCGAAGCTCATCCGCCGCGAGGACCTGAAGCGCATGCGCCCAGGCTCGGTGATCGTGGACGTCGCCATCGACCAGGGCGGCTGCGTGGAGACGATCCATGCCACCACGCACGAGAACCCGACGTACGTCGTGGACGGCGTGATTCACTACGGCGTGGCCAACATGCCGGGCGGCGTCCCGCGCACCTCCACGCTGGCCCTCACGAACGCGACGCTGCCGTACGCGCTGCAGCTCGCGAACAAGGGCTGGAAGCAGGCGCTTCAGGACAATCCCGCGCTGCTCAAGGGGCTCAACGCCGTGGATGGCCACGTGACGTACAAGGCCGTGGCCGACGCGTTCGGGCTGCCGTTCACGGAGCCGACGAAGTTCCTCGGCTGACCTTTTCGGGCCGGGACGGGTAGGAGGCGGGGGCGGCGGCCGAATGGGCTGCCGCCCCCGCCTGCCGTCCGGGCCCGCCGATCTGGCAGAGTGGCGTAGGTTGTGAGAATTCAATATCTTGCTGCCACAGGGTGAAGCGATCGCTTCACGGCTCGCCGCCGCAGGCGAGCATCAGGCTGCTCCTCGAAATCCCTCGCGCCGGGTGACGACTCAACCGTAGATGCGCTGGCCTTTCTTCAAGGCGGGATCCCTCTTTCCCGCGAACGCAATTGGTGTCGATCTCGGCACGGCGAACACGCTGATCTACGTCAAGGGCGAAGGCATCGTGCTCAACGAGCCTTCCGTCGTCGCGATCGATCGCGAGACCAAGAAGATCAAGGGCGTGGGACTCGAGGCCAAGCGCATGCTGGGACGCACGCCCGACGGCGTGCTGGCCGTGCGCCCGATGAAGGACGGCGTGATCGCCGACTTCGATGTCACGGAGAAGATGCTCCGCTACTTCCTCACGCTGATCATCGAGAATCACGTCTTCAAGGTGAAGCCGCGGGTGATCGTGTGCGTGCCGTCGGGCATCACCGAGGTGGAGAAGCGTGCGGTGCGCGACTCCGCGATGGGCGCGGGCGCGAAGGAAGTGTTCATGGTCGCGGAGCCGATGGCGGCCGCGATTGGCGTCGGGCTTCCCGTCGAGACGCCGACGGGCAACATGGTGATCGACATCGGCGGCGGCACGACGGAGATCGCGGTCATCGCGCTCTCGGGCATCGTGAGCGACACGTCCATCCGCACCGGCGGCGACGAGCTCGACACCGCCATCGTGCAGTTCCTGCGCAAGAATTACAACCTGCTGATCGGCGAGCCGACGGCGGAGCAGGTGAAGATCCAGATCGGCTCCGCGGCGCCGGTAGGCGAGGAGCGCGAGATGGAGGTCAAGGGACGCGACCTCGTGTCCGGCATCCCGAAGACCGTGCGCGTGCACTCGAGCGAGATCCGCGAGGCGATCCAGGAGCCGATCCAGCAGATCGTGGACGCCGTGCGTCGTGCGCTGGAGATCACGCCGCCCGAGCTCGCCAGCGACATCGTGGACCGCGGCATCGTGATGACGGGAGGCGGCGCGCTCATCCGCGGCCTGGACCTGCTGCTCAGCCAGGAGACGAGCCTCCCGATCCACGTGGACGAGGATCCGCTCACGTGCGTCGTGCGCGGCACCGGGCGCATCCTCGACGACGAAGAGAAGTACTGGTCCGTCCTCAGCAGCTGAGCATCGGGCGTGGCTCGCGCAGCGCGTTCCGGCAGTCGCAGCGACCTGGTGCTCCTCGGCGCGTGCATTGCGCTCGCCCTCGTGGCCGGCGCGCTGCCGTCCACGATGCGGGATCCCGTCGCGGGGATGCTGCGCCGCTCGCTCGTGTCGCCGCTCGTGCGGCTGCAGACGAACGCCGAGCGGTGGCGGTCGGCGTGGGCCGATGCGCAGCGCCAGGCGGCGGTTCGTGATTCGCTGGCGCTTGCCGCGAGCGACGTGACGGCGCTCCGCGTCGAGAACGACCGGCTGCGCGCACTCCTTGGGCTGGGCAGCCGCCTGCAGTGGGGCTTCATCCCGGCCCAGGCCCTGCACCAGGCTGAACGGCCGGGTGATGTCGTGACGACGCTGGCACTGGCGGCTGGCGCGCGCGCGGGCGTCACGCGCTACAGCCCGGTCGTCGCCCCCGACGGCATCGTTGGCATGGTGCAGACCGTGGACCCGACGATGAGCCTGGCGATTCTCTACTCGCACCCGGACTTCCGGGCGAGCGCGATGACCGCGGACGGCAGCGTGTCCGGCATCGTCTATCCGCACCTCGGCTCGGGGGGCCAGCGCTACCTGCTCGAGCTGCGCAACGTCCTGTTCCGCAGCTCACTCAAGCCGGGCACGCCGATCGTGACCTCCGGCCTCGGGGGCACGTTCCCGCGCGGGATCCCGATCGGCACGGTGCTCGGCGAGGTGAAGACGACCGAAGGCTGGTCCCGCACGTACCTGGTCCGCCC
>DASZRI010000232.1:0-7140 GCA_035549215.1 Gemmatimonadaceae bacterium
GATGAAGATGATCTCCACCTGGTTCCGTTCCGCGCGCGGGATGGCGGTGGGGACGATCGTGGGCGCACTCACGGTGGGGAAGGCGAGCCCGTACCTCGTGCACGCGTTCCCCGGCGCTGGCGTGACCGCCGTGGTGTCCACGGTCAGCGTCGCGGCGGTGATGGCCGCGCTGCTGGTCGCGAGCGGCTACGAGGATGGCCCGTTTGCCTTTCCGTCGCGCCCGTTCTCGTGGAACCTCGTGGGCACGGTCTTCCGGTCGCGGCAATGGCGGCTCGCAACCGGTGGATACCTGGGGCACATGTTCGAGCTCTACAGCGCGTGGACGTGGCTCCCCGTGTTCATCGGCGCGAGCGCGGTGGCGAGCGGCATGCCGGCGTCGCCGCGCACCACGGAGATCGCCTCGGCGGTGAGCTTCGTGGCGATCGCGATCGGCGGCGTCGCGTGCGTGTGGGGCGGGCTCGTGGCCGACCGGCGCGGGCGCGAGTGGCTCGTCACCGTCGCCATGGCGGTGAGCGGCGCGTGCGCCGTGCTGATCGGCGCCACGTTCGGGCATTCGCTCTGGATCGTGGCGCCGGTCGCGCTCGCCTGGGGCTACTTCGTCATTGCCGACTCGGCGCAGTTCAGCGTGCTGGTCACGGAGAGCGTGGAGCCCCACGCCGTGGGCACGGCGCTCACGGTGCAGACGAGCCTTGGCTTCCTGCTGACGATGGTGAGCATCCAACTCGTGCCGCCGATGGCGCAGCACTTCGGCTGGCGCTGGGCGTTCGTCGTGCTGGCGCTCGGGCCGGCGTTCGGCATCGCGGCCATCCGGCGGCTGACGGCGCTGCGTCATGGCGCGTAGAATAACGATCGTTCACACCTGAGGATGCGCGCATGCCGGCACGTGACCCACGGATCGACGCGTACATCGCCCGTTCGGCGCCCTTTGCGCAGCCCGTGCTGGCGCGCATCCGCGCGATCGTCCACGAGGCGTGCCCGGACGTCGAGGAGACGATCAAGTGGGGCATGCCCCACTTCATGTACCACGGCATGCTCTGCCGCATGGCGGCGTTCAAGGCGCACTGCGCGCTCGGCTTCTGGCGGGCCGATCGGGTGATGGCCGAGGCCGGCGAGCGCAAGGACGGGGCACTGGGCGAGTTCGGGCGGCTGGCATCGGTGTCAGACCTGCCGTCAGCGGCCGCGCTCAAGCGTTACGTGAAGGCGGCGATGCGGTTGAACGACGGCAAGGGGAAGGCAGCGCCGCCTGCGCCCGCCGGGCGCCCGGCGCGCAAGCCGCTGCGCGTGCCCGCGGACCTTGCGGCCGCGCTCAAGGCGAATCGGGCGGCGGCGGCGCACTTCGCGAAATTCCCGCCCAGCCAGCGCCGCGAGTACATCGAGTGGATCGCGGGCGCCAAGCGCCCGGAGACCCGCGCGCGGCGGCTCGCGACGGCCATCGCGTGGATTGCCGAGGGCAAGCCGCGGAACTGGCGGTACATGTGAGCGCGCGCATCACTTCACACCAGCATCACGCACCATGATCGAAGCGCACCACGGAAAGGCGCACGGGCGGGGGCTACCCGGCCTGCTGCTCGAGCTCGTGATGATCGGCGTCGGCGTCTTCCTCGGCCTGATGGCGGAGCAATGGCGTGAATCACGCCAGCATCATGAGCTCGCGATGGAGGCGATCCGTAACTTCCGCACGGAGCTGGCATCCAATGCCGCGCACGTGAAGGCGTTCGTGCCGTACCACGACTCGCTGCGCGTGGCGGTCGACCGCTTCGTCGCCGAGCCGGGGCCACACACCTTCACGCGCTTCCAGCGGGAGGCATCGTTCCACGGGATCGCGCCCGTGACGTTCGAGCACACGGCGTGGGACCTGGCGCTCGCCACGCAGTCGCTGGCGTACCTCGACCCGAAGCTCGCGTATCGGGTGTCCGTGGTGTACACCACCCAGGCCGCGTTCCAGACCTACGAAAACGCGTTCATCCAGACGGCGTTCGCGCCGTCCACGTTTGCGCACGGTGACGACGCGACCGGGCTCACGCAATCACTGGCGTCGTACATGGGCGACGTGGCGCTCAACGAGCCGATGCTCCTGAAGCAGTACGACGCGCTGATCCCTGCGCTCGATTCAGCGCTCGGTCGCTGACCCCTGGTCCAGGATCGGCTGCGCGAGTCCCTGCAGCGACGGCGAGCGCGGCGCCTCGAGGTCGAACACGATCACGTCGTTCGGGCCGTGCCTGAGCCACGGGCCCGGTACGTAGAGTGTCTGCTGCGGGCCGATGTCCCAGAAGCGCCCGAGCTGATGGCCGTTGATCCACACCGTGCCCTTGCCCCAGCCGCGCATGTCCAGGAAGGTGTCGCCGGGGTGCGAGAGGACGAACGTGCCGTGGTAGTACGCCGGGCCGGTTGCGGCCGGGTGACGTGACACCGCGCGCGGCTGCCGCACGGCCGACATCGGGAGTGGGTACACCAGCCAGCCGGTGAGCTCGCGGCCCGCGAGCGTGACGGACTGCGTGATGCCCTTGCGCTCGTTGCGCAGCGCCTTGGTGAAGTTCACGCGCCCGCCGTTCTCGACCAGGATGTCCAGCCGCGCGCTGTCGGCGGGAACCTGCACCACGAGGCTGTCCTGTCCCAGCCGCCGATCCATCGTGCCCACGAGCGTACCGTCCAGGTATACCTGCGCATAGTCCCGCACGTCCTTCACGACGAGGGTACCGCTCACCGGCCCGTGCACCGTCGTGCGGTACACGATGTAGCCGTACGACTGGCCGAACGTCTCCATGCTGCGTGGCCGCTCGACGCGCACCGGCGTGCCGAGTCGGTCCCACAGGGATCCGGCCTCGCGCATGGCGAACGACGGCAGCGTGATCGTGGAGTCCGACTGCGGGACGGGCGGCAGAGTCTCGCCCGTGTGCCGGGCGATGATGTCCCGGAATGCGAAGTACTTGGCGGTGGGGCGCCCCGACTCGTCCAGTGCCGCGTCGTAGTCGTAGCTGGTGGTCTGCGGGCGGTAGTGGCTGCCGTCGGTGTTGGAGTTGGCGCCGTTCATGAAGCCGAACGTCGTGCCGCCGTGGAACATGTAGAAGTTCAGCGAATACCCGTGGTCGAGCATCCAGGCCAGCTCGCGTTCCTGCTGCGCGGCGTCGGTGCGCGCGTGGCGGCCGCCCCACTGGTCGAACCAGCCGGCCCAGTACTCGCCGCTCATCAGCGGTTCATCGGGGCGGAAGCGGTGCAGGCGCGCGAAGGCGCTGTCGGCCTCGCCGGGGCCGAAGTTCACCACGGCGGGAAGTTCGGGGAGCGTGCCGCGCGGGAGCTGCACGTCGCCGTCGGCCGTGTACAGGTACGCGTCGCCCAGGCCCGCGTGGCGCAGCGCACGCAGTTGCCACTGCATGTACGCGGTGTCGTGGTCGAACGAGCCATACTCGTTCTCCACCTGCACGGCGATGATCGGGCCGCCATTCACCGACAGCAGCGGCTTCAGCTCGCGGCCCAGGCGGTCGAGCCAACGCCCGGCCGGCTTCGTGAACCGCGGATCCGTGCTGCGGAGCACGATGCCGGAATCCGCGAGCAGCCACGCGGGCAGCCCGCCCAGGTCCCACTCCGCGCACACGTACGGGCCCGCGCGCACGATGACGTGCAGTCCTTCTTCCTGCGCCGTGCGAATGAACGCGGCGACATCCTTCTGCCCCTGGAAGTCGAACCTCCCCGGGGTCGGTTCGTGCAGGTTCCAGAACACGTACGTGGAGATCGTGTTCAGCCCCATGGCGCGCGCCTTGCGCAGCCGGTCGCGCCAGTACTCGCGCGGCACGCGGGCGTAGTGCATCTCGCCCGAGATGATCTGCAGCGGCCTGCCGCCCAGCACAAAGTGGCCGGAGTCGGCCGTGAGGCGCGGGCCGTGCTGGGCGCGCGCGGGCGCGGCGCTGGCGAGGAGTGCCGCGGCGAGAAGGGGGGCGACCGGAAGGCGAAGCGGTAAGCGCATGGGACGAATGAGACCACCGGCAACGGCGCCGCGCAAGGATGCGCAGTGGCGCACGCACGACCGGCGTGCCTAGTATGTCGGCATGCCCGAGACTCGTGTCGTGCCATGCCCGTGATCCGGCCCGCCGTTCCCGCCGATGAGGCCTTCCTGATCGCGCTCACGCCGCGCCTCGCCGACTTTCCCGTGCCGCCGTGGCGCACGCGCGAGGAGATCGCGGTCGCCGACCACGCCATCCTCCGCGAGGCGCTGCGCCAGCCGAGTGCCGACGCGTGCATCCTCGTGGCCGAGGAGCCGGCGGGCACTCCCGTGGGCTACGCCTTCACGACGACGCGCACGGACTACTTCACGCACGAGCTGCACGCGCATGTCGAGGTACTGGCGGTGTCCGAATCCGCGGCGGGACGCGGCGTCGCACGCGCCCTCATGGATGCCACCGAGCAGTGGGCACGCGAGCGCGGCTACCGGCGGATCACGCTCAACGTGTTCGAGCGCAACGCGCACGCCCGGGCGGTGTACGATCGCCTGGGCTACGCACCGGAGACGCTGCACTACATCAAGCAGCTCTGACGCGGCGGGGGCCCGTCGCGCTGCGTCGCGCCTGGTCCGCACGGGCGCGCGCGAGGTCCCTTCGCGATATCTTTGTGCCGTTGCCCGCGTGCGCAGGCGCGTGAACCACCACTTCCCCCAGGCGCGGCAACACGGAATCCCGTGAACGTTCGGCAATTCGTGATGATGATCCCGCTGGCGGCGATCGCTGCCGGCTGCACGTCCGGCAACGACGCGAACGTCGCGCGCGGACGCGGCCTCAAGGCGACGTCGCTCTCGCCGGCCGCGGAAGCGCGCGTGTACGAGGCTGCGGCCGGCTCGGCGTTCGACCTCGGCGATCCCTCGCTCTCGCTGCTGCTCGACCCGCGCCGCCTGACGCGCGCCGAGGGCTACGCGCCCGGCCCCACCGTGCCGAGTTCCGTCGTCGCCGCGATGCGGGACATCGGGATGATCAAGGGCACGTGCCAGCCGACGATCGGCGGCAAGCGGCGCACGCCGCTCTGCAAGGCCGCGACGCCGGGCTACCTGCTGCGGTTCACTGACATCCTTCGCGTGGGCGGTGACACGGTCGAGGTGTACATGGCGGTGCGGCAGTACGACACGCCGTCGTCCGGCGCCTCGGCCGCGCTCGAGTTCGAGCGCGCGTACCAGGTGGTGGGGCGCGGGACGTCGTGGCGCTCCATCCGCGAGGCACGCATCCCGAAGCCGGACCGCCCGCGGTGAACCGCGCGTACTGGGACGCGCAGGCGGACGCGTGGGACGACGCGATCTTCAACAGCCTGCGCGAGGACACGGCGGGGGTGATTCGCCGTGCGATTCGCGCGGCCGCGCGCGCGCATGCGAGCGTCCTCGACTTCGGGTGCGGCGTGGGCGGGTACCTGCCGTTCCTCTCGGAAACGTTCGCGGAGGTGCACGCGGTGGACTGGTCAGCGGCGTGCGTCGCCCGCGCCCGGCACGTGGCCGGGCGTTGCGACAACGTGCGCGTCGAGCGCAACACGCCCGCGGTCGTGCGGCGGCTGCGCGGGCGCTTCGGGGCGCTGGTCGCGGCCAACGTCGTCATCCATCCGCGCCGTCGCGTGCGCGCGCAGGTGCTGTCCACGATCCGGTCCCTCGTGGCGCCGGGCGGCACGGTGCTGCTCGTCGTGCCGTCGCTCGAGTCCGCCACGTACTGCGAGGCCATGCGGCGCCGGGTCGCGTCGCGCGCCCGCTCGCCCTACGACTTCGCGCCGCGCGGCGTGCACGGTGAGCCTGGCGTGGTGTCCATCGACCGCGTGCCGACGAAGCACTACACGGCCGATGAGCTGCGCCTGGTGATGGACGAGGCCGGGTTGCCGCTGCGGCGCGTGCAGCGCGTGCCGTACCGTTGGAGCACCGAAGGGCTGCGCGTGCCGCGCGCGCTGGCCGAGCCGGGGCCGTGGGACTGGCTCGTGATCGCGGAGCGGCCGCGGCGCTAGAGGTGCAGCACACCCTCGCAGACGACGACGCTCGATCCGCCCACGCGCACGGCCGTCACCGCGCCGTCGCGCTTGTCGGCTTCCACCTCGATGATGCTCGGGCGCCCCATCTCGAAGCCCTGCTCCACGACCCAGCGCAGCGTGCCGTCCACGCGCGGGCTGTGCCGGGAGAGGTAGCCCGCGAGCGCCGCGCACGCGCTGCCCGTGGCCGGATCCTCCGGGACGCTGATCCCCGGCGCGAACATCCGCGCCCGCACGTCCGATCCCTCGCGCTCCGGATCCATGGCGAACACGAACATCTCGGGGGCCGCGTAGCCCTTCAGCGTTGCCTCCCACGCGTCCAGCCGCACGCGCGCACGGCGCACCGCGTCGCGATCGCGCAGCGGGATGAACAGGAAGGGAAGCCCGCACGACCATGCCTGTGCCGTGTGGTCACCGTCCAGCAGGTCCGATTCATCGAGTGAAAGCACGCGCGCCAGCGCGGCGCGCCCCGGAGGCGTCGGCCCCTGCTCGGGCAGCTTGGCGACGGAGAGCTGCGAGAACGCCGGCCGGCCGTCGTGCTCGCGGATCATCACGGGCACCGGCCCCACGCCCTCCTCGAAGACGATCGGGGTTTCCGTGCCGATCAGCTCGACCTCGCCCAGGTGCGCCAGGACGTGCGCCGTGCCCACCGTCGGGTGGCCGGCGAACGGTACCTCGCCTCCGGGCGTGAAGATGCGCACGCGCCGCGTGTGCCGCGGGTCCGTCGGCGGGAGCACGAAGGTGGTCTCCGAGTAGTTGAACTCACGCGTGATCGTGAGCATCAGCTCCTCGGGGATCTCGCGTGCGTCAGGAAAGACGGCGAGCTGGTTGCCGCCGAACCGGCGGTCGGTGAAGACGTCGGCCGTGACGTAGCGGACGGGCATGACGAAGTCTCAGTCGGTGAAGGGCCACGCGGAATCTCGCGGGGCGTCCGGCGCCACGCTACGGGATGCGGCGGCCCCCGAGCCCGAACCCGGTGCCGACGCCCTCGCGCCGGGCGCGCTCGACCACGTGGCACGCGGCCGCCAGGTCCTCGATTGCCAGCCCCAGCGACTTGAACAGCGTGATCTCCCGATCGCTGCCGCGACGCGGCGCGCGGCCGAGCAGCAGGTCGCCGATCTCGCCGACGATGTGATCGGGACCGATGTCGCCCGCGTT
>DASZRI010000233.1:0-12017 GCA_035549215.1 Gemmatimonadaceae bacterium
GGCTGTCCCGCAGTGCACGTCGTGCACCCACAGTGCGTCGCGGAGCGCCCGATAGTTGTAGATCTCGCCGTTGAAGACGATGTGTTGCCCGGTGTCCGTGGACATCGGCTGGTCGCCGTCGGCCAGCGCGATGATGGCCAGGCGCCGGAAGGCGAGCACCGTGCGCGCCTCGGGAATCACGGCGAGGCCATCCGAGTCCGGGCCGCGGTGCGCGAGCGTGGCGCCCGCCGTCGCAAGCGCACGAACATCAGACTCCGAAACGGCGCGGCTGAGCACGCCACCGACGAATCCACACATGGTGGCCGCGTTCAACGCAAGTTGTTTGCCGTGGATTGCGCGCGGCTGCCGGTCGCTGTGGGTTCGGCGCCCCTGCTGCGCGGGCGCCACACGGCTCGCGTCGGCGGCCTGCATGCGGCGTTGGTGCGGAACCTGCAACGCTGCCCTGCGGCATGCACTCCTCGATCACGCGGGCCTACTTCGCCTCGCCCCCCTGGGCGCAGAACGCACTCCTCTCCGCGTACGGCCTGTGGCTGCGCCACCTGCGGTACGGTCCGCAAGGCGCGCGGGCGCTCACCGAGCTCCGTCGGTCGCAGTGGGCGCAGCCGAGCCAGCTGGAGCGGCTGCAACTCGGGGCACTGAACGCGCTGCTGGCCCACGCGCGGACCGCGGTCCCCTTCTACGCGGAGCGGCTTCCGGCCGGGCCGCTGCACCACCTGTCGGAGCTCGACGCGGTGCCCTTGCTCCGCAAGGACGAGGTTCGACGCGCCGGCGATGCCATGCACGCCGTCCCGCGCCGCGCGCAGCGCCTCGTCGAGATCCATACCGGGGGCACGACCGGCACGCCGCTCACCATCGTCGCGAGCCGCGACGCCCTGCGGCGCAACTACGCGTTCTTCGAGCGCTTTCGCGAGGCAACGGGCGTCTCGCGCGGCATGCGCACGGCGACGTTCGCCGGGCGCACGGTCGTTCCGCCCTGGCAGGCGCGCCCTCCGTTCTGGCGCTACAACGCGGCCGCCCGCACCCTGCTCCTGTCGTCGTATCACATTGCGCCGGACACGATCCCGGCATACGTCGAGGCACTGGCCAGCTTCCGGCCCGAACTCATCGACAGCTACCCGTCCAGCCTCGAGCCGATCGCCCGCTACCTGCACGAGCACGCAATCCACGCCATCCGCCCGCGGGCCATCATCACCTCGTCCGAGACCCTGCTCCCTGAGGCGCGCCATACTATAGCAGGGGCGTTCGGGTGCCGGGTATATGACCACTACGGCGCTGCGGAGATGGCCGCCTTCATCACGCAGTGCGAGGCCGGCCACTATCACGTGAACCCGGAGTTCGGCATCGTCGAGGTGCTGCGTGACGGGTGTCCCGCCGCGCCGGGCGAAACGGGGGAGCTCGTCGCCACGGGATTCGTGAACCCCGTGATGCCGTTCATCCGGTACGTGACCGGCGACCTGGCCGTGCAGGGACACGCCGGCGAGCGCTGCGCGTGCGGGCGATGGCAGCCAACCATCGAGCGCATCATCGGTCGCATGGACGACGTGCTGGTCACGCCCGAGGGCCGGCGCATCGGACGGCTGGACCCGATCTTCAAGTCCGTGGCGCAGCTCGTGGAAACGCGCATCGTGCAGGACGCGCGCGATCACGTGCGCGTCGAGGCAGTCGCGCGGGACGACCTGGCGCCGGACGAGCGTGACACGCTGCTTCGCGAGCTGCGGCATCGACTCGGCCCCTCGATGCGCATCGACTTCGTCCGCGTCGCGCGCATCCCGCGAACTGCGGGCGGCAAGCTGCGCGCCGTCGTCAACCTGTTGCAGCCAGCGCCCGGTGCGCCCGCGTACGAGACGCCGGATGGCCTGGCGTCCGGGCCGGTGTCGCAGCCCGACAAAGCCGAACCGGCCGACCCCATAGCTGGGATCGGCCGGCGGTGATCAGCTCGCGGAAGGAATCACGGCTTCCAGACCACGAGGTTATCCATCCACTCCGACTGCGCCTTGGGCGAACCCTGGTTGAACACGGTCGGCGTCTGGAAGTACTGGTAGCCGACGCCGCTCACGGGGTTCGGCAGCGACCAGTGCTTCACGCCGTCGATCCACCCTTCGATGATCCCGTCGTTCGCGCCGGCGCTCGAGCTGAGGCGCGCGTGCAGGGTGATGCGATGCCAGTTGCCATCGCCCAGCATCTCGGGGGTGAACTCCGTGCCGACGTTCTGCAGGCCCGACGCGTAGCCGATGTGGTCCTCGTAGAGCACGATGTGGTGGTTCTCCGAGATCAGGTCCAGGCGCGAGCCCGTGCCACCCGGCATCAGGAACAGCTTCTTCGCGTTGCCCGAGCAGCCGCCCTGGCCGTTCCAGTCGAAGATGAATCCCGCCTGGTAGCGCACGTAGTACTGTGCGTAGATCTCCGGCGCGGCGCTGAAGCCCTGCTCGATCAGGTGATCGTCATCAGTGCATCCGCTGGCCTGCTGCGGCCAGTCGATGCGCATCGCCTTCGATCCGCTGTACCCGCCTGTCGCGTCCAGGGAAACCTTGCTCTCGCCGTTCAGGTGCGTGTACGTGGACAGGATGTTCGTGCCCGACGAGTACCCTTCGAAGCCGTCCTGCCAGATCACCTTGCCGCTCGGCGTCGGCTCGGCCGTGGACGGCGGCGGGGGCGGTGCGGCGGGGGCCGACACCGTGATGGACGACGACGCCGACAGGCTGCCGTAGGAACCCGTGATCGTGGTCGAGCCCGCAGCGACACCCGTCACGAGGCCGCTGGAGTTCACGGTGGCCACCGCGGTGTTGGCCGACTTCCACGTGATGCTCAGCCCGCTCATCGCGTTCCCGTTCTGGTCCTTCACGACGGCGCCGAGCTGCTGCGTCGCGCCAACCGTGACCGACGCCGAGGCCGGGCTCACGCTGATCGTCGTGGCCACGGGTGCTGGCGCAGCCACCGACAGCGAGGCAGACGCGGACAGGGTGCCGTACGCGGCCTTGATCGTTGCCGAGCCGGCGCTGACGCCGGTCGCGAGGCCGCTGGCGTTCACGCTGGCCACGGCGCTGTTGCTGCTGCTCCACGAGATCGTGAGGCCGCTCATCACGTTGCCGTTCTGGTCCTTCACCGTCGCGGCGAACTGCTGCGTCCCGCCGACGGTCACCGCACCGGAGAGCGGGCTGACGGCGATGGTCGTCGCCACGGGCGTGGGCGGTGGCGGCGGCGACTGCACGAGCGCAGTGACGGTCACCGCGGCCAGCGCGGTCTTGCCCTGGCAGTTCGCGACGACGTTGGCGGAGCCCGCGGCGACGCCGGTCACGAGCCCGCCAGTGCTCACGGTCGCGATCGCCGTGTTGCTGCTCGACCAGGTGACGCAGCTGTTGGGCAGCACGTTGCCGTTCGCGTCCTTCACGGTTGCCGCGAGCTGGCCCGTGGAGCCAACCGGCACGCTGAGCGACGACGGGGACACCGACACGCTGGCCGGGACGGCCTGCGGCGTGCTCGTGACGCCCGTCGCCACGTTCGACAGCCCGCCGAACACTGCGTTCACGTCGAGCGTGCCTCGATACGACACGAGCTGGAAGTTGTACGTGGTGCCCGACGAGAGGCCGAGCACGGTGCACGACAACGCCGACCCCACGCTGGTCACGGGCGGCTTGGCGCACGTGCCGGACGCGACCGGCGTGGCCGAGCCCCACGAGATCGGGGCGGGCGCGTAGCGCACCTGGTAGTTGGCTGGATTGCCGAGGCCGTCACCGACCTGCGTGAAGGTGAGCGTGACGCTCGTATCGTTGGCGCTCGCCACGGCCAGGTCGGACACCGTGCCGGGCGGCGCGGACGTCACGTTCACCTGTGAGCTGGCGGTCACGCCGGCGCTGAGGACGTTGATCGCCGCCGATCCCGGGGCGATGGCCGTCGCGTTGCCGAGCGTGTCCACCTTCACGATGGCCGGGTTGCTGCTGCTCCACAGCAGCCGACGCCCGGAGAGCGGGTTGCCCGCCGAGTCGTAGAGTGCCGCCGCCACGCGGCCCGCCTGCCCGACGAAACCGTTGATCGTCGTCGGGGAGAGCACGATCTTCGCGAGTGGCACGCCCGTCACGCTGACGGGTGCCCGTGCGGAGAGCGAGCCGACGGTGGCCACGAGCGATGCGGAACCAACGCCGACGGCCGTGGCGTAGCCCGAGCTCGTGATGGCCGCGATGGTGGAATCCGTCGATGTCCACACCACGGCCTGGTTCTTGAGGATGTAGCCGCTGGCATCACGGACGATGGCCACGAATTGCGCCGACTGCCCGAGCGAGCCCGTGGCGGTAGACGGCGAGATGCTGATGGAACTTGGTGCGCTTCGCGAGGCGGCCGGCCCTGCGGACGGTCCTGCGGCCGGTCCCGAGAGGGTGGGGGACTGGTAGTCGCCACTGCACGCCGCTGCCGCGGCGAGCAGCAGCGCTGCCTTGGAGTGAGCGAGCCTGCGCGTGAGCTTGAACAGGTATGCCATGGTGATCGCCTCGTACCCTTGCGGTGGGTGAGAGTGCCGGAAAAACAAAGGCCGCCAACGCCGACGGTCCCTTGTCGGATTCGCTGGCGGCTCGGCGGGCATGGCGAGTTCTGCTACAGCCCCGTGGCTCTGCGTCGCCGTCTTTCGACGGGTTTGCTCTGAGCAGCGCGTCCTGTGTGCGCGGTTCGGAATCAGTGACGAACCAGTGCAACATGCGCAACACGCATCACGCATGTGCAATGACGCGCGCAGTCTACGGACGACGCATGCGGGCGCGCAAGGTGCAGTGCAGGCAAAACTGCAGTTTGTTTGCAGCGGAGAAACATGCGTGCGCGTTGCCACGGCGCAGCCGTGCGGTCAGCGGGCGGCGACGTGCACCGGGCCGTATTCCATGTAGTCGTCCTCCGTCTTCTGCACGAGTTCAGCGCCGCCCCACACCGGGGCCAACTTCAACGCCACCAAGGGCTGCGACGACAAACGCACGTTGCAGTAGTTGCCGACGAGTGCACCGTCCATCCACCAGCGCACGGTGCCGCTGGGCGGATCTGTTGTTTGCCCGTACTGCACGAACCACTCGAGGTGATGCCACGTGCCCAGCGCCACGGGTTGCGATGACGCGTTCGGCACCAGCCACTCGCCCTGCCAGTCGGGAAACACGCGAAGCATGAACGGGCCCTGCTCAGGTCCGTACATGATCATCGCCATGCTCCCCGAGTCGCCGGTGAACAGGTACATCACCTTGTTGCTGCTGCTCGGGTGGCCCTGCCAGGGCGCGCTGACCTTCCACCATGCGCTCACGTACACGGTGCGGCGCGCCGGGAAGTCGTACTCCAGCGTGGCGGGCGCGCGACTGCCGACGAAGCCGACCGGGAAGTCGATGCGCGCGGCGACCTGCGGCGTGAATGGCGCCGTGAGGTCGGTGTCCACGCTCGCCGGTCCCCACAGCAGGCTCCACGTCGGTGCGCCAAGCGTGGTCCATGACTGATTGTCGAGCGTCGCCAGTCCGCTCGGCTCGTTGGGCCAGGCCCCGAGGTTTGCGGCGGATGCCTCGCACGCCGCGGACGTTGACGCATCGGTCGTAGCGCGCGGCGCATCCGTGCACGCCCGCACCCCGAGTGACGCCATCAGCACGATGCCCAGCAGCCGGTCCACGAGCCCTCCCGCGCGGTACGAAGCTTGCCCTGAACGCGGGCAACCCGTGCAAGGTTCATGCTCTCGGCCCTCTACTACGCCGGACTCGAAGAAATCGGTGCCACCACGTTCGTGCGGCGCGCGCGCAGCGGCGCCGTCGTGCTGGCGTACCACAACGTCGTGCCCGACGCCGGCGGTGTCGGCGACCCCGGGCTGCACCTGCCGCTCGCGCAGTTCGAGCGGCAGGTCGAGTGGCTGCGCGCGCGCTACGCGATCGTGCCGCTGGCCGAGCTGGCCGAGCGCGTTCGTGACGGGCGCACGGTGCGCGGCCTGGCAGCCGTGACCTTCGATGACGCATACGAAGGCGTGTTCCAGCACGCATGGCCGCTGTTGCGCGCGCGCGGCATCGCCGCCACGGTCTTCGTGCCGACAGCGCTCGTCGGCCAGCGCAGCGCGTTCTGGTGGGACCATCCGGAGACGGTGCGCCGCGCAACGCCCGTGCAGCGCGAACGCTGGCTGCGCGAGCAGCGCGGCGACGCCGCGGCGATCCTGGCCACCGTGAACGGAGGCGAGGGCGCGGTGCTGCCGGCCGTGCTGCGTCCCGCGAGCTGGACTACGATTGCCAGGGCAGTCGGCACCGGTCTCTCGGTCGGCGCGCACTCGTGCACCCATCGCACGCTGACGCGCCTGGGCGATGCCGAGCTCGATGCCGAGGTGCGGGAGAGCCGTGACGTGCTTCGCGCGCGCACCGGTGCCGACGTCACGGCGTTCGCGTATCCGTATGGGATCAGCGACGCGCGCGTGCGCGACGCAGTGCGCCGGGCGGGCTACGCGTGCGCGGTCACGCTTGGCTACGGCCACAATGCCGGGGGCACGGACCCGTTTGCCATGCGCCGGGTGAACGTGCCCGCCGCGATATCGGCGGCTGCCTTCGCGGCCTGGACCGCCGGGCTCCGGCCGCGCCTCGGTCGCGCCTCGTGACCGCAGCCGCCGTCGAGAGCGTGCGCGGGATGCGCATCGCGCACCTGATCGAGACGGATGGCCCAGGCGGCGCCGAGCGAATGGTGGCGCACCTGGCGACCGCCTTCGAGCGGCAAGGCTGTCCCGGGGTCGTGGTGCTTCCCGCGCACGGGGAAGGGTGGCTCGCCAGCCAGCTCGAGGGGAGCGGCGTGACCATCGAGCACCTGGAGATCGCGCACCCGCTCTCACCTCGCGCGGCGCGCCGGCTCGCCGCCATGCTTCGCGCGCATCGCATAGATGTCGTGCACAGCCACGAGTTCACGATGGGCGTGTACGGCGCGTGGGCCTCGCGTGCGGCCGGGTTGCCGCACGTGATCACGATGCACGGCGGCCGCTACTACGCGGAACGATGGCGTCGCCGGGTCGCGCTGCGGCTCGCCATCCGCGCCAGCGGCGGCGTGGTTGCCGTGTCGTGCCACGCCGCGCAGGCACTCGCCGCCGACCTCGCGCTCCACGCGCGCGACGTCGCCGTGATCCCGAATGGCATCTGTCCGGAGCCGGCGAATGCCCCGGCGCTGCAGCGCGAGCTTGGCCTGCGCGACACCGATGTCATCCTGCTGAGCGTCGGGAACCTGTACCCGGTCAAGGGACACACGCACCTGCTCACCGCCGTCGCCGAGCTGCTCCCCGCGCATCCCGAGGTGCACGTGGCGATCGCCGGGCGCGGGGAGATGGAGGCCGCCCTGCGCCTGCAGGCCGACGCACTCGGCGTGGCCAGCCACGTGCACCTGCTCGGCTTCCGCCGCGACACGGCGAACCTGCTCGCAGCGGCGGACGTCTTCGTGCTGCCGTCGCTGTCGGAAGGACTGCCGCTCGCGCTGCTCGAGGCGATGTTCGCCGGGCTGCCCGTCGTGGCCACGGACGTCGGCGACGTCTCGACCGTGCTCGCTGGAACCGGCGTCGTCGTGCCGCCGGCGGATGGGCATCGCCTCGCTGAGGCCATCGCAGGCATGCTGGAGTGCCCGCACGCGGCGCGTCAGCTCGGGGCCGCGGGGCGCCAGCGCGCACGCGAGGAGTATGGGCTGGAGCAGGCGGTGGAGCGATACGCGGAGCTGTACGCCGCGCGCGCCGCGCGTCAGCCGCGGTAGTTGTTCAGGATCTGCACCAGCTCGCGGCGACCGGCGGCGGTCGTCCGGGAGTGCGTCGGCAGCGTGACGAGCTCGCGCGCCAGCACGCTCGCGCCCGGGCACCGCTCGCCCTGCAGGCCGCGCGCGAGGTGCGGCGCGACTTCGGTCAGCGCCGTCAGGGGCCTGGGATAGCCCGGGGCCGCGCCAAGCTGCTCGGCGCGATCGCGGCCGGGGAGCGCCTGCATGCCGCCACGGATCCGCACGGGGAACCGCAGGTACCCCGGCACGCCCGGCCCCGGCGACCAGAGCGGACGCACGAGCGGCGTCGCCGTAATGAGCGCCAGGTACTCCGCCGCGTTGCGTTGTCGCGTCCGGTCTTCTTCCGCGGCAACGTCAGCCGTGGCGAGCAGCAGGCGGGCGGCCGCATCCGATATCCCGTGCATCGGCGACGGCTCGTGAAAGCGCGTCTCGCCCAGGTGCAGCCAGGGAAGCGCCGCGGGGATGGCGTAGAGCGATGGGCGCGACAGCACGCTCAGCGCCGCCGCCGCCACGAGCGTCGTAGCAGATCCGTCGGAAGGGCCCACCACGCCCGACACGAGGTCCACGGCATCCACCAGCGGCTCGCGCACCAGCAGTGCGCCGCCGCTTCCGCCCGTCCACCCCTTGCCGCGCGCGAAGCTCAGCACGCTCAGCGGTGCGTGATGCCCGGCGGGACGCCCGTGCCACGTGCTGCCGGATCCCTGCGCCGCGTCCTCGACGACCAGCGTGCCGGCACGCGATGCAATGCGCGTGACCGCTGCCCAGTCCACGGGGAAGCCGTGCAGGGGCGCGATGACGACGGCCCGCACGCCCGTGGCCAGCGCGCGCTCCAGCGACGCAAGGTCGGGTGCGAGCGTCGCCGGGTCCACGTCGTAGAGGGCGATGCGCGCGCGCGCGCCTATCGCCGCCGTCGCCAGGTCGTAGCAGCCGTACGCGGGCAGCGCGACCACGTCCGGCGCATCCGACACCGCCATCGCGGCACGCAACGCAAGCTCGAGTGCGTGCGTGCCACTGTCCAGCAGCACGGCGCGCGCGGCCCCGTAGCGCGCGGCGAGCATGCCGGCGAGCGCAACCTGCGGACGCCCGGGATGCACCATGGACTCGAATGCCACGCGCAGCAGCGAGCGTGGCGGCACCGGCGAATACGCCGGCGGCACGCGGTTCCAGCGGCGGGCCCCTGCACGCGCGTCACCAGGAGCGCCCGGGACGCCCGCAGGCGGAGTCGAGATGCGCACCATGGTCATGGAAGGCGCCTCGCGATCACCGGCCCCAGCCGATTCGTCACGGCCAGTGGCAGGCGCCGCCAGCAGGCGGTCGCGAGTTGGAAGGCGGGTCGGTCCGGCGTAGGCGGCGCCGCGACTCCGCGAGACGACCACTGTGCCCACGGCAACGGAAGGTCGTGGCCGCCCCATTGCTGCTTGAACCGGTGCGTGGTCCCGCCCGGCGTGCAGCGGCCGAAGTCGAACGTGTGCATCCCGCGCTCGGCCAGGCGCTCCAGGAACGCCCAGTAGAGGAGCATGTTGGGCGAGGCGCGGTTGTACTCGCGCAGCGACGACGCCCACGTGATCTCGAACTCCCCCTGCCACGAGAAGCCGCACCCGGCGGCGATGGGCACGTCGCCGGCGTACACGACACCAAACTCCACGAGCGCCGGGAACTCCCGCGCGATGCGGTCGAACAGCGCCCGCGGCAGCACGGGCGTCCCCAGCGCGCGCATGTTGCGGGAAAAGACGTCATAGAACGCCCCTCGCTCGTCGAGCCCGAAGCGCGTGACGTATCCCTCCTTCTGCGGCCGCCGGACCTGGCTCCGCAGCTTGGAGGGGAACCGCTGCCACAGCGCGTGCCCGGAGTCGGGGAGCGGGAGCTGCACCGTGATCTTCCGGTGCGACACGCATGCCCACTGCGGCACGGCGTGCCGCGTGCGCAGCTCGAGCAGGTCGGCGCGCTCCGATTCCGCCTGCTGGCGCGCTCGCGCCGCCAGCACCATGCGTGTCGCGTCGTCGCCCAGCGGGCCGCCATCATTGAGGAACGGCATCGAGACCAGGTAGCGCCCCAGCAGCGGCGCGCGCACGCGCACCAGCGGCAGCACGCCTTGCAGCGTGCCGTCCGCCGCGTGGGCCGCCCAGTACGTGCAGTGATGGCCGAGCACGTCGCGCATGATGTCCTGCCACGCGAACAGGTGGCAGAAGCTCCCCTGTGCGGAGCGCGCCACGAACGCGTCCCAGTCGCGCCCGTCTCCATCGTACCGCGCGACGCCGTTCACAGCCGCCCCACCGTGTCTTCGATGGCCGTGAAGCGGAAGTCGCGCAGCAGGCGCCGCAGCCGCGGCTCGGTGCGGTGGAGCCCCGTGTAGTGTCGTAGCGCGGCGTGCCAGGGGACGCGCAGGCGCGGCTGCGTCGGGTCCAGTTCCCATGGGTGGACGTAGAACGTGCCGGGCATGTCGCGGCGTTCGCAGTCATCGAACGCCGCGTGGACCAGCGCATAGGGAAAGATGCGGAAGTAGGCACCGCCGGCCGCCGGGAACGAGACGCCCGCGCGGCGCAACGTGGTCGGCGGGATCTCGGCCAGCCGCCCCGCCGGGCGGCACAGCCAGTGCGGATCCGGGCTGATGCCGCGGTAGCCATACCCGTCGGGCCGCCAGACGGGGAACAGGCTCGAGTCGTACGTGTGCCCTTCCTCGAGCAGCGCATCCAGCGCCCATTCGCATCCCGGCGTGATGGAGTAACTCGGGGCGCGGAAGCCGCGCACGCTCGCGCCGGTGATGTCCTGCAGCTCCCGCCGCGTGCGACGGACGGACTCGCGGAACTGCGTGGGCGTCTGTGCGTTCACGCGGCGGTGGTCCCAGCCGTGCGACGCAATCTCGTGTCCCGCCGCGGCAATCTCACGGATCAGGCCCGGATAACGGTGCGCGACCCACCCCAGCACGAAGAACGTGCCGCGTGCGCCCGATTCGTTCAGCAGTTCCAGGATGCGGATCACGTAGCGCGCCGCGCGCGGCTGCATGCGGTCCCAGTCCGCGCGCGCCACCGCGGACTCGAACGCCGACACCTGGAAATACTCCTCGACGTCCACACTGAAGTGGTGATGAAGCATGCCCGTCGAACTGCAACGGATGTGCCGTGGCGCAGGGCGCGTGGCGCAGGCGCCCGTGGCGTGCGTGCGTCGCCTGTCAGCGAGGGTACGCCGCGGACTCCCACGTCACGGCGGCGACGCGCACGCAGCGCTCGATGCGGGCGTACACTTCGTCGAACACCGGGACGGGCTGATCCACCGGGTCGCGGACCGCGCGCGTCGTGATGGCCAGGGGATCCAGGTCGCCGAGCAGGATGATGTCGCGGGCTTCACGCCGGAACTGCGCGTGCACTGCGAGCTGCTGTGCGAGGTCCATGACGAAGATCAGGTCCGCGGCCGCGACCTTCTCCGGCGTGAGCAGCCTTGAGCGATGGTCGCGCAGCTCGACGCCGCGGCGGCGCGCGGCGACCAGTGCCTCGCGCGGCGGCTGGCGCCCGGGGCCGAACAGCCCGCCGGAGAACACCTCGGCATCGGTGTGAGCCAGCGCACGCCGCAGCACGGCGGCGGCAAACGGGCTGCGGCAGATGTTGCCGTGGCAGACGACGAGAAACCGGCGCGCGTCCCGCGCCGCGCGCAGCCGGCGGATCGCGTCCTCGCGCCGCCGCGGGTGCAGCAGGCGCTCGGGCGTGCGCCGCAGCGTCCTCAGAAATTGGTCCACCATTCGCACTCCAGGCGGCTCAGGTAGATGTCGCCGCGGAGCACGGCGTCACGGACGGCCGCGTCGCGCGTCCACCCGCAGACCCAGGGCCCGTCGTGGCTGAACGAGCACTCCGCGCGCGCGAGCGCGCCCACGTCGTGCGGGTCCACGCGTCCCTCCAGCGCCACTGCGCCGCCGGCCCATGCGTGCGCGATGAGCTGCGCCAGCACCCTGGCGAACTCGCCGCGCCGCGCGCCGACCTGCACCACGTGCGACGTGCCGCCCGGATTCAGGTAGTAGAGGATCCAGCCCAGTGACCGGTCGTGCGCATCGCGCACGCGCAGCCGCTGCAGCACGCCGAGCTCCTGCTTGCGCTCCAACTCCCCGAGCAGCAGGGCGAGCCCCTCGGCGTCGTACAGCGGGCGGAGCGCGTGGTGCGCGAGGACGGCGTTCATCCACGCGACGCTGCCGATGATGTCGAATGGCTCCACGTGGTCGCCGGGAGCCGGTGCTCCGGGCCCACGCGCGGGCGGGCCGGCACTGGCATCGGCCAGCGTTGCGGCCGGGCGGGCGAGCAAGG
>DASZRI010000234.1:0-4038 GCA_035549215.1 Gemmatimonadaceae bacterium
GCCTCGACGGCCAGCATGTGCTTGCGCAGGGATTCGCTGGCCGTGTACTCGTGCACCAGCGCCAGGGCGTCGTCGCGGGAGGGAAGCGTCTGCGTCATGTGTGCAATATGGCGGCACGTGCCCGTTCACACACCGGGGGAAAAGCACCAGCGCCCGGGTGCAGGGCGCGCTCGGCGAGCGGGCTCCACATCCGGGCGCTTCGCGGGCGACCGCGGGGGCCGCCCCGCCGCTCAGCCGGTGGCCTGCTCGGCCGCCGGGTGCTCCTTGGCGTAGTGCGCATTCGTGAGCTTCACGATGCTGAACAGGATGGCGAAGATCACGACGGCGCCGAGGATCAGCCCCGTGAAGGCCGCCTTCATGTCGCCCGCGTGGTCATGGTCGTGGCTGTGGGACATGGGGTCTCCAGGATGAGGCGCGGTCAGGCGACGCGCACCGAGTTCATGACGTCATTCTTGCGAATCTGCTGCATCACGTCCAGCCCCTGCGTCACGCGGCCGAACACCGTGTGCACGCCATCCAGGTGCCGCGTGTTGGGCTCGCTGAGCACCATGAAGAACTGGCTGCCGCCCGTGTCCTTGCCAGCGTGCGCCATGGAGAGGGCGCCCAGCACGTGGCGATTGGGGTTGCCGGCCGTCTCGCACTTGATGCGGTAGCCCGGCCCGCCGGTGCCGATGCGCGGATCGCCATCGGGAAGGTCGCGGGACAGCGGATCGCCGCCCTGGATGACGAAGTCCGGGATCACGCGGTGGAACTTCACGCCGTCGTAGAAGCCGGAGTTGGCGAGCTTCTCGAAGTTCGCGACGGTGTTGGGGGCGTCCTTGTCGTACAGCTCCGCGACGATGGTGCCGCGGTTGGTCTCGAACGTAGCGGTCTTGCTCACTGGGAATTCCTGCCTGAGGAGGTCAGGGGGAAAACTAGGCGATGCCCGGTCCGGGCGCAGGGTGACGCCGCGCGAGCCGCGAGGCCGGGGCCCCGTCAATGCGGGGGCTCCTTCGGCCGGGGAGGGTCGCGGGGGTCCTACGCCGTGGAGCTCGGGCAGATGTCCGACAGCACGCACTCGGTGCACTTCGGCTTGCGGGCCACGCACACCTTGCGGCCGTGCTCGATCAGCAGGTGCGAGAGGATGGTCCAGCGCGGCCGCGGAAAGAGCGGCATCAGCGCCTGCTCGATCTTGACGGGGTCCTTCTGCTTCGTGAGCCCGAGGCGCTGGCTGAGCCGGGACACGTGCGTGTCCACGACGACGCCGTCATTGCGGTCGAAGGCATTGCCCAGGATGACGTTCGCGGTCTTGCGCCCCACGCCGGGCAGGTGCGTCAGCTCGTCCATGGTGGCCGGTACCTGGCCCCCGTGCCGCTCCGTGACCGCCCGGGCCATGCCGATCAGGCTCTTCGCCTTGTTGCGGAAGAACCCGGTGCTCTTGATCAGGGCCTCCACGTCGGCCTGGCGAGCCCCGGCGAGCGCGGGCGCGTCCGGGTAGCGGGCGAACACCGACGGCGTGACCATGTTCACGCGCACGTCGGTGCACTGTGCGCTGAGGATCGTGGCCACGAGCAGCTCGTATGCGTCGCGGAAGTCCAGCGCGCAGTGCGCGTCGGGGTAGGCGCGGAGCAGGCGCGCGAGGATCGTGCGCGCACGCGCCCGGAGCGCGGCGTCGGGCTTACGACTCGACACCGGCGTGCGCGCGCAGGCGATCCACGCACTCGTGCAGCTGGCGCTCGGTGAGGTCGATCTCCTGCGCCGCGCCCTCGGGGTCGAGCAGCCCGGCCTTCACCGAGATGGCCACCTGGTTCAGGTAGCGGATCTTGGAGAGGATCTCGTCCGTCGCCTTGCGGAGCTGCATGAAGCGCCGCTTCTCGGCCAGCGCGCGACGGTAGCGGAGCGTGAGCTCGGACGTGGAGAGCCGGCGCGCCAGCGCGAGCACCTCCTCGTGCGTCCGGCCGGGGAGCGCGCCGCGGTCGGGAATGCCGGAATCCTCCCAGCCGTCGTCGGCGAACCAGAGGCGCCCGACATACTCGATGCCATCGAATGCGATGCGGCACGACACGTGCAGCTTGTGGCCGTCGTGCTCGATCGTGGCGATGTACGGCTGGATGATGTCGTCAGTCAGTGCCATGACGCGGCTGCTGTGTGGGGGACGGCGTGCAGGTTGTCATGCCAGGAATTCCTCGATGGCCGCGAACAGCGCGGCGGGCTGCTCCACGTACGGCACGTGGCCGCAGTGGTCGAGCGCGACGAGCCGCGCCCCCAGCGCCCGCGCACACTCTTCCGACGACGCCAGCGGGATCGGGTCCTGCCGCCCGTGCACCACGAGCGCGGGACACCGGACGCGCGCCAGCTGACCGCCACGCACCAGGTCGTAGTCGCCGAGGCTGTCCCAGATCGACTGCTGCACGCGTCCGGTCACCCGGAACGGGGTCAGGTCGTGGGCGGCCAGCGGGTCTGCGAAGTAGCCCGCGACGCTGAGCTCGAAGGTGCGCTGCCGGTACGCCTCCGGATCGCGCTCCCGCAGCCCGGATGCCGCGAGCTCGGCTCGCAGCGCGTGCAGGGCGGGCGCGGACTGGCGCCGGGCAAACTCCGCTTCGAACATCGCTCGATATTGTCGCGAGATCGGGGCCGGGTCAATGAGGACGAGCCGCGCCGGGGCGGGCAGGGCGGGATCGGCAGCCGCCTGCGCCGCATAGAGCAGCGCCAGCAGCCCGCCCCAGGAATAGCCCAGCAGCGTGAGCGGCTCCAGGCCCAGCTCGCGCACCACGAGCGCGAGGTCTTCCACCTGCGTGTGCCAGGTGATCACGCCGCGGTCGTCGGTCCTGGACCGGCCGCCGCCGCGCTGGTCGTAGAAGACGAGGTCCCGGCCGGGCGCGAGCGCAAGCATCTGCGGCAGCAGGTAGTCGAGGTGCGCGCCCGGCCCGCCGTGGAGGCAGAGCAGGGGCGGGCGCAACGCATCGCCGTAGCGCGCCCAGTAGAGCGGCACGGGCGTGGTCGTGGTGAAGCCCGACGCACGCGGCGGCGGGATGACGGGACGGGCGGACATCATCCGGGGAATCGGGGGAAGCGGGCGGGGAAGCCCTGAACTCTCAACGCCCTGCAATCAAACGGGGCCGAGCGCGCGTGCACTCGGCCCCGAAAGATGTTCATGGAACCTTAGTTGCAGGCCGGCTCGCCGTCGCCCGCGGTGGACTGGATCGGGTTCGTCGTGTTGACGCCGATGCCGCAGGTGTGGCCGGAGAGCTGCGTGTGCGTGACCGTCGCCGACCAGTAGCCCGCGCCCGTCGCGATCGTCGGCATGGCGACGCCCGTCGAGTTCTTGAACTTCATGCCGGTCGTCGTGTCCGGCGCGTACTTGGACGAGTCGGAGAAGAAGGCCTCTTCCGCCGTGACCAGGTTGCGCAGGTCGGACTTCATGGCCGTGACGTACGCCTTGTTCTTGGTGTTCGCGAACTTCGGGATCGCGATCGCGGCCAGGATGCCGATGATGACGACGACGATCAGGAGCTCGATGAGCGTGAAGCCCTTGCGATTCTGCATGTGACGGGTCTCCAGATAGGGAGTGGTGCCTTGGAGGCGCGCAGTGCGCCTCCAGAACAGGCCCTTCCAGTGGCAACGCTGGTGCCATGCCCGCAAAGATATCGTAAATATAGAATTCACAAGCAGATGCATAAAACGCATGGATCGCCATTTAACTGCAATCGGTTGCGATCCGCAAAGGCGTTGGCAGAATGCACGACGGGGGCAGGGGGCGCGTGGGCCCCATGCCCCTTCCTGCCTGGACGAGCCGGTTGGCGCGCGAATACCGCGCGCCAACCGGATGGTGCCCGGTTCAGTTGCAGGTCGGCTCGCCGTCGCCTGCCTTGGACGAGATCGGGTTCGTCGTGTTGACGCCGATGCCGCAGGTGTGGCCGGCGAGCTGCGTGTGCGTGACCGTCGCCGACCAGTAGCCAGCGCCCGTCGCGATCGTCGGCATGGCGACGCCCGTCGAGTTCTTGAACTTCATGCCGGTCGTCGTGTCCGGCGCGTACTTGGACGAGTCGGAGAAGTAGG
>DASZRI010000235.1:0-12836 GCA_035549215.1 Gemmatimonadaceae bacterium
AACGTCGCCTACATCGGCTTCGACAACGGCGGCGTGTGGCGCTCCACCGACTACGGCTCCACCTGGCAGCCGATCTTCGACCGCGCCCCCACCGGCTCCATCGGCGCCATCGCCGTCGCCCCGTCGAATCCCGACATCATCTATGTCGGCACGGGCGCGGGGATCATCCGCCCCGACCTCTCCACCGGGAACGGCGTCTACAAGTCCACCGACGGCGGCAACACGTGGACGCACCTCGGCCTCGACGGCACGCAGATGATCGCGAACATCGAGGTGGATCCGACGAACCCCGATCGCATCTTCGTGGCCGCGCTCGGCCACCCGTACGGCCCGAACCCCGAGCGCGGAGTGTTCCGCTCCACCGACGGCGGTCGCACCTTCCAGAAGGTCCTGTACAAGGACGAGTACACGAGCGCCAACGATGTGCGGCTCGACCCGCACAACCCGAACGTCGTGTACGCCGCGCTCTGGCAGCAGCAGGAAGCGTTCCGCGAGAGCGCGTCGTTCGGCGGCAGCAGCGGCGGCATCTTCAAGTCCACGGACGGCGGCGATACGTGGACGCCGCTGACCAACGGGTTGCCCGGTGTGCTGCAGGCGAACCTGGCCATCGCGCCGGGGAACACGAACACCGTGTACGCGATGGTCGCGGGCGCGACGCCCGCCGGACGCACCGGCTTTGGCGGCGGCGCCGTGGGCTTCTACAAGTCCACCGACGCCGGCGCGCACTGGATGCTCATTGACGGCGCGGGCATTACCGGCCGCCCCGTGGACAACCGCCCGCTCGGCCGCATCGGCGGCGGCGACCTGCCGACCATCGTCGTGGACCCGAAGAACGAGAATGTCGTGTACAGCTCGTCCACCGTGCTCTGGCGCACCGAGGACGGCGGGCTGACGTGGAGCGCCGTGCGCGGCGCGCCAGGCGGGGACGACTACCAGAAGACGTGGATCAACCCCAGCAACCCGGACATCATCATCCAGGTGGCCGACCAGGGCGGCGTCGTGTCCGCCAACCGCGGCAAGTCGTGGAGCAACTGGTACACGCAGCCCACCGCGGCGATGTACCACGTCACGGCCGACGACGCGTTCCCCTATCGCGTGTGCGGCGGCCAGCAGGACTCGGGCTCCGCGTGCGTGGACAGCCGCTCCGACGACGGCGAGATCACCTTCCACGACTGGCACCCCGTCAACATCCAGGAATACGGCATCGCGGCGCCGGATCCCAAGGATCCGGACCTCGTCTACGGCAGCGAGCGCAATGGCGTGTCGCTGTACAACCGCCGCACGGGACAGACGACGCAGGTCGGGCCCGACATGAGCGGCAAGGACGAGCTCGGCAACGCCGTGAACCGCAACGTGCGCACGATGCCGATCATCTGGTCGCCGGTGGACGACCACCTGCTGTTCTACGCGTCGAACGTCGTGTGGAAGACGCGCGACGGCGGCCAGAGCTGGACGCGCATCAGCCCGGACCTCGCCCGCAAGACGTGGGACGTGCCGGCCAACGCCGGCAAGTACGCCAGCTCGGTCACGCCGGCGCCGCTCGGCACGATCACCGCGCTGTCGCCGTCGCCGCGCGACGTGAATTCCATCTGGGCAGGCACCGACGACGGCAACATCCAGGTCACCATGGATGGCGGCAAGCACTGGAGCAACGTCACGCCGGCCGCGATCAAGCCGTGGACGCGCATCTTCAACATCGAGGCTGGGCACTTCGACACGCGGACGGCCTACGCCGCCGCGAACACCATGCGCCTGGACGACATGACGCCGCACTTCTGGCGCACGCACGACGGCGGCAAGTCGTGGACGGAGATCGACAACGGCATGACCGGCGCCGGCGTCGCCAACGCGATCCGCGAGGATCCGCGCGTGAAGGGACTGCTGTACGCCGCGACGGAGACACAGGTGTGGGTGTCGTTCGACGATGGCGATCACTGGCAGTCGCTCAAGGGCGACATGCC
Source organism: Gemmatimonadaceae bacterium (assembly GCA_035549215.1). GTDB lineage: Bacteria > Gemmatimonadota > Gemmatimonadetes > Gemmatimonadales > Gemmatimonadaceae > JAGWRI01. Next base: position 1,962 of record DASZRI010000235.1, read on the forward strand.
GGCCATCTCGGTCCGCGACATCCAGGTGAAGGACGACGCGAAGTGCCTCTGCTCCGACCTGCTGGCCGGCACGCACGGGCGCGGCTTCTGGATCCTGGACAACCTGACGCCGCTGCGGCAGGAAGCGGCCGCGCGCGCGGCCGCCGCGGCAGGCAATGCGTACCTGTTCAAGCCGGCGGTTGCGGTGCGCGTGCGCTTCGGCACCAACGATCCCACGCCGTGGCCGCCCGAGCTGCCCGCGGGTGAGAACCCGATGCCGGGCGGCATCATCGACTACTACCTGCCCCGCAACGCGTCGGGCCCGGTGAAGCTCGAGATCCTGGACCAGGCCGGCAAGGTCGTGCGCTCGTACGCGAGCACCGACCCGGTGCTGCACCCCGATCCGGCACTCGAACCCGAGGCGTACGACAAGGTCTGCCACGAGAACCCGAACGCGACCGACTGCGGGCTGCCGCTGTACTGGCCCGCGGCTCCGATCGTGCTCTCCGACCAGGCGGGCGTCCATCGCTTCAGCTGGGACCTGCACTTCGACCCGATCGGTGCCGAAGACGCCGGGCCGGCCGGTGAGGGCGGCGCGACCGGCGCCGTGCCGCACCGCACGTATCCGTCGGTGAACGCCCCGTGGGCGCCGCCGGGCAGCTACACCGTTCGGCTCACCGTGGACGGCAAGTCGTACACGCAGCCGCTCACGCTGCGCCTCGATCCGCGCGTCAAGACGCCGGCCGCCGGGCTCACGCAGCTCGCCGCGCTGTCGCGCGAGATGTACGACGGCGCATCCGCCGCGCACGAGGCCTACGTCAAGGCCCGCGCGCTCTCGGCGTCGCTCGACGGCATGCAGGGCGCCGACATCGCGGCGTTCAAGGCGCAGGTGGACTCACTCGCCCCTGCACCGGCGCGCGGCGGCGGTCGCGGCGGCTTTGGCCGCTTCGGCCGCGGCTCCGCTGGCCCGCAGAACCTGCAGACCATCAGCACGGCGATGATCGGTGCTGCCATGGCGATGCAGGCGGCGGACGTCACGCCCACGGCGTCGCAGGTGGCGGCGTGTGCGCACGCCCGGGCCGAAGCGAAGGACGTGATGGCCCGGTGGACGAAGCTGCGCACCACCGGCCTCGCGGCACTCAACGCGAGGCGCAAGGCGGCAGGACAGCCGCCGATCGCGATGCCGGAGTAGTAACCGAGGGGCGGCGGCCGCGGCTTCGCGGCCGCCGCTCAGCGGTTGAGCCAGTACGACAGCTTCACCAGGACCGTGTTCGCCGGGTGCAGCCGGAACAGGTCGCGCAGGTCGCCCTGCACGTTGGTCGTGCCTTCCGTCGGCACGTACCCCTGGCGGCCCTCGTTCCAGACCACGAACAGCGTCGAGCCCGGGCGGTACTCCCAGCGGAAGACCAGGTTCGACTGGAACTCCTTGAAGTTGAAGCCCCCCGGATTGTCCGTCACCGACGGATTGTCGTACGCCGTGTAGCGGTCCTCGTACCGCGCGGCACGCGGCGTCGCCGAGAGCTGCCGCACGCCGGAGTACGTGCCCTTCGAAATGAAGGGCTGGATGTACGCCTGCAGCGACACGCCCGGCGCGAATGTGTAGTTCAGCCGGACGGTGGCCGACGTCGTGGCCTGGTCCAGGTGCGCGAACGTGTAGTGGGTGGCGCCGACGGAGTCCGTGTAATTCCCGAACCACTGGTTGTCGCTGATGTTGTGCGACCAGTTGACCTGCAACGCCGAGCTGAAGCGTCCCATCGCCTTGTAGTCGAGTTCCGGCCCGAAGCTGACCGTCGAGTTCCGCCCCGCGTCGCCCCGGAAGTAGTTCGCGTTGAAGTACGGCACCAGCGCGCGCCGGTCGTCGCCGTTGATCGACACCCACGGCGCCACGTACGGATCCTGCCGCACCGCGGGGCCACCGCGCGCGGCGCGGTCGTCATACGTCGTCCCGAGCTGGCCGATCGTCCCGCCCATGTGCCAGCCCCAGCTGTTGCGGAACGTGATGTGCACGTTCGTATTGTACGCCGCCTCCAGCGGCAGGCCGCCGGCGCTCCAGTTCTGCCACCAGTTGTTGTTCCACTGGAAGCGATTGTACAGCGCGCGCTGGTGGCGGTCGAAGAAGCCCACCCACGTGCTCCACGATTGCTGGTCGGCGCGACGCAGGAAGCCCAGGTCGTTCACCTCGAATCCCGGCGAATTCCGCTGGTAGGCGGTCGCGAACAGCAGGCGCTCGCCCGCCACCTTGCTCAGCTGCAGCTCCTCCGCGTCGCCGCCGAGCACGGTGCGCGCCGAGTCGAGCGGCAGCCGCGCATCGGGACGCTGGAAGTAGTGCACGGCGTTGGTCTGCAGGCCGAGGATGGCCGGCGCGCTTCCCTGCACCCGGCTCTGGTCGAATGACCCCGAGAGCTCGTACTTGTTGCCCAGGAAGCGGTGGCGAAAGTCCACCGCGCCCACATACGCGCTGGAAGGCAGGTACGGCGACGACCAGCGATCGGTGGCCCGGTTCACCGCGGTGACCATGGCGCCGATGGTGCTGTTGCCGTTGCGCAGGTCCTGCTTCACGCGCGCCACGGTGTAGTTCGTGGCGGGCTCCCACGTGGTGTCGCCGGGACTCGCGGCGCGCGCGGTCGTGGCGTCGAGCACGCCGACCGTGAGCCCCCGGGAGAAGCGGCCCAGCAGCTTTCCCGCCCCTACGATCGTCGTCGGCTGCAGCGGCACCGTGTCGCCATACGTCCCGGCCAGCTGCGGTGTCCGCCCGATGCGCCGGCTGTAGTAGAGGCCCTCGCTGCTGCAGTTCACCGGGTTGCAGTTCACGTCAAAACGGAATAGCCCGCGCCCCGCCACGAAGAACGGGCGTCGTTCATCGAAGAACGACTCGTACGCCGTCAGGTTGAGCACGGCCGGGTCCGACTCCACCTGCCCGAAGTCCGGATTCACGGTCGCGTCCAGGGTCAGGTTCGGCGCGATGCGGTACTTCAGGTCACCACCGACCGTTGCGCTGGACGCATTGGTGAAGGCGTTGCGGGTGATCTGCGACGCGCGCTTCGTCACGACGTACGGCACTGCCTCCATCCGGCGCGGCGCGTCCAGGTCCTCCAGCCCGGTCACGGTCCCGAACTGCGACACCATGCCGGGCTTCGATTCGTCCAGGGCCGGCCACGCCACCCGCTCGGAGTACCGGTAGATGTCGCGGTCAATCGTGAACCCGAACGTGTGGTCGCGGCTCGCGCTGTACCGCATCTGCGACAGCGGGATCCGGAACTCGGCGGTCCACCCCAGCGAGTCCACCCGCGTGGCGACGTCCCACACGGCATCCCACGCGCCGTCTTCATCCCCGTCGTTGTAGATGGCCTGGTCGATCTTCACGCCGGCGGCGTTCACGCCGAACTCGTACCCCGATCGCCGGTCGTGGTAGGAATCCACGAAGACCCAGATCATGTCCGACGGCGTGAAGGTGTCGCGACGCTCCAGCAGCCGGATGATGCTGTCCGGGCGCGGGTCGTAGGCGCGCACGAAGACGTACAGGTTCGACGCGTCGTATGCGACCTTCGCTTCCGTCCGGAAGCGCGGCGACGTGCCGGGCATCGGCCGCCACTCCGTGAACCCCGTGATGGCCGGCGCGCCGCGCCACACGGGATCGTCGTCACGCCCGTCGATCACGGGGGCGATGGTGGCCCGCGTGGCCACGACGCTGCGGGCCGACACCGTGGCTGACGGACGCGACCCGGCCGCGGGCCGGGACATGCTGGCGGTATCGGCGTTGGCGACCTGCACCTGCGCGGCCATGCCAAGCAGGAGGACGAGGGGGATCATGGGGCGCTCCGGTTCGGTGGACCGACGGCGCGGCGCTCGTCCGCGTCATCGTCCTTCGACACCGTACGCGCGTGAATCGTTGGCAGGTTTCAGCAACGACCATGGGGGAGCCCGACACCGTCCGGTGTCGCGCTCCCCCACGTGTTCATCACGGCGCCTCGCACACCCCACGGCGCGGCGCTCGCATCCGGCGCCGCGCCGAGCCGCGCGCCGCCTACGGCGCGCCCTGCGGGTACTTCAGCTCGAACCCCGGCGGGGGCGTGACGCCAAGCAGGTTCTGCACGAAGTAGTCCCACGTCCGCCGCACCACGTAGGGCTCGTTGCCGAACCCATGGTTGCGATTGGGCAGCACCAGCAGGTCGAAGTCCTTGTTCGCCTTGATCAGCGCGTCCACCACGAGCAGCGAGTTCACGGGGCTCACGTTGTCGTCCATGGTCCCGTACATGATCATCAGCTTGCCCTTCAGGTTCGCCGCCAGCCGCTGGTTGGCCTGGCTGTCGTAGTTGTCGGTGCTGTCGCTCGTCTTGCGCACCAGCCCCTGGTACTTCTCGCCCCACGTGTAGTCGTAGCTGCGGTTGTCGTGGTTGCCGGCACGCGACACCGCCACCTTGAAGAAGTCCGGGTAGCGCAGCATCGCGTCGGTGGACGAGAAGCCGCCGCCCGAGTGGCCATAGATGCCGACGCGGTTCAGGTCGACCTCCGGGTACCGCACGGCGAGCTGCTTGATCCCCGTCACCAGGTCCGCGATGCCATTGTCCGTCATGTTGCCGTAGTACGTGTCGTGGAACGCCTTCGACCGGAACGGCGTTCCCATCGCGTCGATCTCGACCACAAAGAACCCCAGCTCGGCAAGCGACGCGTTGCCACTGCGCAGCGCCGAGCCGAACGTGCGGTCCCCGATCGGGCCGGTCTGCGGCCCGGGGTAGATGTAGTCGATGATCGGGTAGCTCTTGGTCGAGTCGAAGTACGACGGCCGGTACAGCACGCCGTACAGGTTGGTCACCCCGTCGCGCGCCTTGATCGTGATCGGCGTCGGGTACTTCCAGCCCAGCGCGAACAGGCGGCTCGCGTCGGCTTTCTGGACCTCACGCACGAGCGTGCCGTCGGCGCGCCGCACGACGCTCACCGGCGTGGCGTCTAGGCGCGAGTAGTTGTCCAGGAACTCCTTTCCTGAGGGCGCGAAGGAGACGTCGTGGTCGGCGTTCTCGGGCGTGAGGAGCTGCATCCCCGTCCCGTCCAGCTTCACGCGGTACAGGAACCGGAAGTACGGGTCGCGCCCGGCCTCCCTGCCCCGCGCCGTGAAGTAGACCCAGCCGAGCGCTTCATCCACGCGCAGCACGTCGCCCACCGTCCAGTCCCCGCCGGTGATGCGATGTTCCAGCGCCCCGGACTCGGCGTTGTACAGGTACAGGTGCGCCCAGCCGTCGCGCTCGGAGAACCAGATCACCTGCTTCCCATGGCTCAGCGGCCGCCAGTCCGGCACGCCGCCCGACGCCAGGTTCGTCTCGACGAACGTCTTGCTCTTCTCGGTCAGCACGGTCCGCGCGTGCCCGGTGGCGGGGTCCACGTCGAGCAGGTCCAGCTCGTGGTACCCGCGATGCCCGTACGTCATGAAGAGGTGCTCGCCGGTGGGATCCCACTTCACGTCCTTCAGCACGCTGTCCTGCGTGGTCAGCCAGCAGCACGTGGTGTTCACCGCCTGCTGCGGCGCGCGATCCACCTTCACGCCGTGATGCGCGGCCACATCGAACACGTACGTGTCGTAGGTGGGAATGACCGAATCCCCGGGCAGCGCGTACGGATACGTGTGCAGCACGAACGCCGGGCTCTTCGTCTCCAGCAGGTACATGCGGCGCACGCCGCGCTCGTCCATCTTGTACGTCGCGATGTACCGCGAGTTCGGCGACCACACGAGCACTGGACGCTGCGGGTGGTGCTGCACGACATTCGTCACCTGCGCGCAGCACCCCGTTGGCTTGGCGTAGCCATAGTCGGGCTCAGCGTCGTTCGTGAGCTGCACCTCGCGTCCCGACGCCACCTCGCGCACCCACAGGTTGTCCTTGCGCGTGAACGCGACCCACTTGCCGTCGGGAGACGCAACTTCCGTCACGTTCTCCACCGGCAGCGTATCCGGGCCCGCGCAGGTGTAGTTCACGATGCTGCACGTCCACTGGTGGTTGTGCCCCACCGAGAACCGCACGCTGCGCTCGTTGTCCAGGAACCGCACCTGGCTGAACGGCAGGACGTGCGGATCATACGCGGTGTCAGCGGCCGCAGAGAGGGCCGCGGCAAGTCGCACCTGGTCGAATGCCGGCTGGCGCACGCCGGTGGTGGCGTCCACGGCCAGGAATTCATAGCCATTGGTCGTGCGGTTCCGGTACCAGAACCGGTCCGGCCCCAGCCAACGGGCCTGGATGGCGTCGTCGATCACCAGCTCCTGCGCGTTCGGTCCCATGAACCGCTCCGCGCGCGCGTAGTCGTCCCTCGTGCCCTGGGCGCGCGCCACGATCGGCGCGCCGAGTACGGCCAGGCCCAGCAGCGCTGCCATGGCCGGGCGTCGCGCGCCGGACAGCCGGGGCCCCATCATCGATTTCATGTTGACGTCTCCCGGCGGCGTGATCAGTGAAGGGCCCGGGCGCCGGCGCCTGCGGCCATTCCCGGAATGCGATTCCCATCGTCCCACCGGGCCGACCACGCCCCGGGCTGCTGTCGCAGGTAGCGATCGTACCAGTCGAGCATCGTGCCGTAGAGGTGCCGCGTGATCGACGGCTTGGAGTTGATGCCGTGGTTCTCCCCGTACACGCGCACCAGCTCGGCCTCACGCCCCAGCATGCGCAGCGCGGTGAACATCTGCTCGCTCTCGTTCTCCGGGACGTTCGTGTCGCTCGTCCCGTGGATGAGGAGCATGGGCGCGTGCACCTTGTCCGCGTTGAACAGCGGCGACCGGTCCACGTACACGTCGCGCCGGTTCCATGGATAGCATGACGGGCAGGTGCCCTGCGTGTAGCTGTACCCCGTCCACCCCACGCCCCAGTAATCCGCGATGTTGCTGATGCCCGAGATCTCGATGGACGTCGCGAACGCCGATGTCCGCTCCGCCATGTGCATGGTCATGAAGCCGCCGTACGAGTGCCCGAAGTTGCCGACATGCGCGGCCTGCACGTACGGATGCGTCTTCTCGAACTGCTGCACACCCTCGATGATGTCGGTGCCGGCGGGATATCCCCAGTCGTTGATGTGCAAGTCGGCGAACGCCTGGCCGTAGCCGGGCGTGCCCGCCGGGTTGCACATCCACACGATGTAGCCGTTGTTCGCAAACCAGACCAGCCGTTCGTCGAACGTCTCCTTCATCGGGAGCGTGCCGCCATAGTAGTGCACGATCATCGGGTACGTCTTCGTGGAGTCGAAGCCCGGCGGCAGCCAGTACCACGCCTCGATCTTCGTGCCGCGGCTGTCCGTGAAGCTCCATGGATGCCAGGTGGGCAGCTGCACCTGCGCTGTGAGCACGTCGCTCGACGGGCGGTCCAGCACCGTGGGCGCACCACCGTCCAGCGGCAGCCGGTACACGACGGACGGCGACACCGGCGTCTTGATGGCGGCGACCATGCTGGCGCCGGCGAAGTCGTACGCCGCGATGTCGTTCCCGGGCATCGACATGGCCTCGAGCTTCGGTCGCTGCGCCAGCGAGCCGGGCACCGCCGCCGACGTCCGGGCGGGGATCGTCTTTGCACCGTCGTCCGCCGTCACGTAGATGCGCCCGTCCGTTGCGCTCCAGTACAGCGGCTTGCTGCACGCGACAGCGGGAATGAACCCGGCGCTCAGGTGCACCAGTGACGGATGATCCACCGTCGTGGCGTACAGCTCCGTCTCGTACACGCTGAACGTCGGCGCCGGATGCGGCTGCAGCTCCTCCGAGCTGGCGCAGAACGCCACCGCCTTGCTGTCGGGCGACCATGCGAACGCCGTCGGGGCGCCGAAGGACTCGCGCGGCAGGTCCACCAGCTTGCGCACGCTGCGATCGCGCAGGTCCAGCACCCAGACTTCCGCATCGAGCCAGGGCGGCGCCGCATCCGTGCGCACGCTGCGCGCGAACACGATCTGCTGTCCGTCCGGCGACACGGTGGGCGCCTCGGCCGACACCACCGTGTCACCGAGCAACTGCACGCGCGTCCCCTCGGCCACGTCCAGCGCGTAGAGCTGCGCCTTTTCCGGGTAGAACGACCAGCGGTCCCACACCTGCGTCAGTCGCTGCAGGTCGCCCGGCTGGTAGCTCTCCGCCTCGCCGATGTGGACCGCCGCCGTGAAATAGATCCACCGGGCGTCGGGCGACCAGTCCACAGAACCGAGCCCCCGCTCCCCGCGCAGCACGCGTCGCGCCTGCGACGTCGTCGCATCCCAGATCCACAGGTCGCGCCCCTGCGACCCGCGCTCGTCGGTCGCCGTCTCGAACGCGAGCAGGTGCCCGTCGCGCGACCAGCGGGTTCCGCTGATGCCTGCGCCGTGTGCCTGTGCGAGCAGCTTGCCGGTGGCCAGGTCGTGCACCTCGAGCACCGTGGCGACGTCGTCATTCGTGACGTCGGTGTGCCGGGCCACCCAGGCCACGCGGTTCCCCGACGGGTCCACCGCGATGCTCCCGATATCGGTCGTCGCCATGAGTTCCTGCAGCGACGCCGGATGCGTCGGGTCGGTGCCCGCCGTGATCGTCGCGCCGGGCGTCGTCGCCTCCACGCTGGCCGACAGCGAGAATGCCGCTCCCGGCCTGGCCACCGCCGCGACCATCAGCACGTGCTTGCCGCGCTCCAGTGTCGCCGTCTCACCGCGCAGCGGCGCGCCGTCGAGCGTCACGAGGCGCGCACTGCCTCCGGGCACGGTGATCTTCGCGCGCGTCCAGCGATCCGCGTCCAGGTAGGTCACCGCGAACGCGAGCGCCGGGCCGCCCTGCGCCTCGAGCGTCACCGCGCCTCCCGCGGCGGCCCGCGCCTTCCACGTCACGCTCGCGCCGTTCACCCATTGCTCCGCCTGGCCGTCAGCCGGCCACCCGTGCGCCAGCGAAACGCGTCCCGACGCAAGCATCGCGGAGTCTGACGTTGCCCCGAATGCCGGGGCGACCGCGGAGACCGGGCCGAGGACCAGCCACTGGCTGACCGGCGTCGCGTGGCCGCCGATCCCGGGAACCCCGCCCCCGGCGAACATCAGGAATGCCCCCGCCCAGAGGCGTGCCTCGAACAGCGCGCACCGACGTTTCATGATTCTGTTCCTCCGCAAACGAAGCGCGCGGCGCCAGGCGCCGCGCGTCATCAGGGTTCAATAGGATCAGGCCGGCACCACCTGGAGCGTCGCCTGCATGCCGGTGTGGTAGTTGCAGCGATACGGGAAGGTCCCGGTCACGTTGGCCGTCCACATGAAGTTGCCAATGGGCGCGATGTCACCGGAGTCGCCCCAGGGGCCACCGCTTACGGTGTGAATCTTCGTGCCGACGTTGTACCAGCACACTTCGGTGCCGAGCGGCACGACGACCGTCGCATCCGTCTGCCCGTAGGGCTGCTCCTGGAAGAAGTCGTCGCCGACGTAGATCTCGCGATCGGTGCCTTCCAGCCCGCCAAGCTCGATCTTGAAGTCCACCGTGACCGTCTGGTTCTCGACGATGGTGATCCGCACGGGGTTGTCGAAGGTCTCGGGCACGTCGGCCAGGTTGCCGCCCCAGAAGCGGACCTGGTGCTTCCCCACCGGGATCGCCGACAGGCTCCAGTGGCCGGAAGCATCCGCGTCCGAATAGATGTTCTGGTTGAGCCCGCCGTCCGTGAGCAAGTAGATGCGGCCCACGCCCTGCGGGTTGCCCTGCAGGTCCGTCACGGTGCCCTTCACGCTGCCCGTCCGCAGCGGTGGCGGTGCGGTGCTCGACGACCCGCCGCAGTCGCCCACGACGGTAATCACTGACAACGCCGCCGCCGTCGAGCCCAGCGACGCGAGGAACTCGCGGCGCGAAACGGCCCGGGCCGCTGCGCGGGTGTGCTGCTCATCACGCATGTCCTGGGATCCTGGAAGAGAGGGAACGCCCCGAAGGGTGGACGGACCACCGCCGGAGTGGGCCACAGCCCACTCCGGCGGTGTGCACTGCTTACGCGTACCGTCCGCCCAGGCTCAGCTCACGCCGGGGCACTTGCCGCCGCCGGGGCCGATCGCCCGGTTGTTCTGCTCCTCGTTGTAGGACAGCGGCAGCTTCAGTGCGCGTCCCTTGCCGACGCGCGACGCCATCAGGCCGAACCGGTAGATGTCCTGCAGTCGGTCGCCCTGCGCGAACATCACGGCGAACCGTTCCTGCAGCAGCATGTTGAACACGCCATTCTGCTGGTCAGCCGCCGGAACGCTCAGCGCCGGGAGCCCCACCGCCAGGCGGTTGACGTTCATGTCGGCCACCGCCGTCGCGTAGTCGCCATTGTGCCAGGCCACTTCCGCCTGGATCAGGTTCATCTCGGCGCCGTTCGTCACCGGGATCGGCGAGTTCAGGTTGATGTACTTGGTCATGCTGAAGAACGGCGACACGCCATCCGCGCCGTACCAGCGGCCCGTGGCATTGTTGTTGTCGTGCCCCAGCGGGATGCGCGGATCGTCCTGGCCGCTGAGCGGATCGCGCATGTAGCCGGAGAGCGTGTCGATGTACGGGCGCCACAGCGAGCGGATGGTGTAGGAGCGGTTGTTCGTGAACGTGCCCTGCACCGTCATGGTGTTGTTCTGGTTGCCGCTGTTCGTCGAGTAGATGGCGTCGTACTCGAAGTTGGGCGATACCGCCTTGGCGTACGTGGCCGCGTCGGCGTAGTTGCCCAGCATCAGGCTGGCGCGCGCGATGCCGGCATTGATGAAGTCCAGCCGCGCCTGCCGGTCTGACGCCTTGGCAAAGTGCGCGTTCTGGATGAGCGGCAGCAGCGCCTTCATGCTGTCCACCGCCTGCTTGAACATCGCCGTGTCGGACACCGCCGCCGCACCCGGTGCCGGCGGTGATTCGCAGAAGCCCATCGCCAGTTCCAGGTCAGCCCACGCCCGCGTCACCTCGACCTGGATGAACAACGGGCTCGTCTTGGCGGAATC